>CAYNXM010000131.1:0-18138 GCA_964401105.1 uncultured Lyngbya sp.
TAAACTTTGGCGTTCAATGATGATGTCTCCGAAAAAGGCAAGCATACAAATGAAGCCTGTCGTTAAAGCAAATAGACTGGCAGAGGTCATTTCTCGGATCAAAAATAACCGCACTAAACAGAGTAAAAATAACGGCGCTTCTACTCCATAAAATAACCGTAGTAGTTGGCGGGGCTGCCGACGAAACCAACGAATTCCGATAATTGTAGAAACAGTAGGAATCGCAATTAATCCAATGAATGTCAGTAAAAAGTCTAAGGGAATTAAACCCGATAGGGTATCTTCAATGATAAATACACCAATCAGTGGTAATAATCCGACATAAACGGCAAATAGAAACGTAAAATTCCAAAACCAAAAGATTGTATGGAAGAGAATATTGAGAAAACGTTTCATGATTCAATTTAGTTCATGAGTTTTAATTCCAGTATAGCTACACTGTCAATCTTAAATTTTCCGAAAATTTAATCAAAATTCATTAATTTTGCCGAATTGATAGCCTTTAGTATAATGAGTATTAATACAAAGTTTTGATCGGTCCCAACAGAATGCAGAATCGAATGAAAAAATTCTTAATATTATTTTTAGGAACAATTGCTTTATTGGGGATAATGACGGCAGGATATGCCTTTATGCAACTATCTCAGCCGGAGGTTTCCGTTGCTAAAAACCCCTCTAATAGGGTTTCTCTGTCTTTTCCGGTTTCCCTGTCTCAAAATACTGGGGGGAATTGCGGCAGTCCCAGTGGGGGTGAAACTGATAATATTATTGCTAATTTTTATGGTAAAGAGGCTTATGCTTGGGCTAATCAAATTCGCTGGAATTGTGTTTATAATATTAATGATTTTAAAGGTTCAACCTTAGTTAATCAGTTTAATCAAGCGAGAGATGCGGCATCTAAAAATGGAGGGGGTGTGGTTTATTTTCCGGCGGGAACCTATCAATTTGATCGGAGTATTCAATTAAAAGAGGGTGTGGTTTTACGGGGAGAAGCACCCAATATTAAAAATGCAAAATCTTCAGATTATTTACCTCTATCAAAATTGGTTTTTCCAAAGTATGAACCTAAATTTTCAGGAAATGGAACACCTAATGAGACTGCCTTTAAACAAATTTCGACAATGAATCCAGAAACAGATAGTAATATCGGTTTAATTAATTTAGATATTAATCGGGCAGCTATTTCATTATTGGGAGATATGGATACTCATAAAAATAAAAATATTATAGTATTTGGAGTTCGTAGTAATAATGTCGCAAAACCCGATCCAAAAGTGCCTGATTCCTCGTTTCAAAATCCTTGGCAACGCCACAGTTATCGATTTGCCAGTAATATTGAAATTGCGGCTTTTGAGAATATATTAGTTGCAAATAATAGAATTAATGATGAGATTACAGATAATTTTGAACAACCAGGATATCAACTCAAAACCAGTGATAAAAAATCTGCGATCACCTACAGAGATGGTAAAAAAGCTATTTTTAATTATAGTAATCATTATGGAATTGTGGTCAACCGTTTTGGTAAAGAAGGTGGATTTACACTGGCAGCAACGCCTCAAACAGAACCGGGATTATTTCGCAAAGGAATTGTAATTCGAGATAATTGGGTTTATCATACTATGCGAGTCGGAATTCATGCTTCTGGAGAAGGATTAATTATTAAAGATAATCAAGTTCGAGACCAAGCCAATAAACAATGGTGGCTGCATCCAACGGGTTTAAGAGAAGCAACCGGGGCGGTAACTTTAGAAAATCGGGCAATTGATTGGTCGGGTTTTAATGTATTAATTGAAGGGAATGATTATCAGGTTTATCGACATAAAATTGCGGAGACTAAATACTTAAGTGTGGATGGAGAAGGAATTCTAATTCAAGAGTGTTGTGGTGGAACAAAAGTGAATGGTGTTGTGATTCAAAATAATCAGGGAAATGGTTACATTGGACTCTACAAAGTTCAAGATATTAAAAATGCCAGAATAGAAAATAATCAACTGACTACTAATAATGCTGATATTTTTATCGTGGCAGATACGAATAATCAACCCTATCGGATGGAAAATGTCAAAATTTTAAATAATACAGTGGGGGGGGATATTATTGCAAAAGCTAGTTCAGGTGGCAGTGGAAATATTGTTCAAGGAAATATTAACAAAGGTTCAGGAAAAATTGAACATACCTGTTCAGTTGAAGTCAAGAATAATACAGGATTTTCTACGCCACCTTGTTTATAATAATTAATATAAGTTAAACATTATTTACTGTTTTATCTAAGCTTTACATCAACTGACTAAAGCTTTACAAAACCTGCTTGTTTATCCTAATTATTTATTTGTATTGTGTATTTTAAGCCTTATTCTACCAGTAGAATAGCTTGGATTGATTCACAATTTACTAACACTTGTTATGACTATTTTACCCTGTCATCGTCTTAGAAAAGTCTTATCAACTGCGAGTACCAGTCTAATATTAACTGCTTCGCTAATTACTCTTTCTCTACCAGCAATCGCAGTTACATTGATTACAGAACGGACTGAACTGGGCAGTAATGATCAATTAGACTGGTCAAGTTTAGGCAAAGTTTTTGATCCTTTTAATTTCGATCAGACAGCCTTTTTACCCAATACATTTTCGACTGTTTCCGAAGATAATCTTGGCATTACTGTTGATATTCCTTTAGCTAATTCGCCTTCTATTACACCCCCTTTTGTTTTTCAAACTGGCTTTCCGCCTATAGGAATTCCCACTAACTTTGCCAATGGTGATTTCATTTTATTTACAGGATTTGAACCCCCTCAAGGGCAGCCTCAACCGGGGCCGTTTGTCCCTGCATTAGGGAATCCTGGCCCCATTACAATTACTTTTGACACCCCCGTTAAAGGGGCAGGAACTCAATTAGCTGTAGATGATACTTTAGCATTTCAAGCCTTTGTTTCAGCCTTTGATACCGGGGATAACTTACTCGGAACTTTCTCTATAGATGGAACTTCTTCTCTGAATTTAGATAACTCCGCTGTCTTTTTAGGCGTACAAAGCGAGACTGCGAATATTTCCCGTTTAGTATTTAGTAGTTCTGAAGATAATCGGGCAATTGGAATTAATACTCTCAGTATTATTGGTGTTCCAGAACCCACTTCTATTTTAGCTTTATTTACCGTTGTTACTTTCGGTATTGGGTTTAGTAAAAAACGTTAAACTGTTATCTGCTAAATCCCTATTTATTAAAATTCTCCGCCCCCCAATAATAGAGGGAACCGGATTCCCTTGTCCCCCACCTATCAAAGTCCCCCAAAGTTGGGGGATTTAGGGGGCAAGGAATTTAGGAGACAAAATATTTAAACAGCTAAAATTTAGAATTAAGTCACCACAAACTTAACTGAGTCGGAGGCGTATTAATTAAATTCCAAGGTAGAGGAGGAACCGGAATATTTTGCTGTTCTAAGAGGGTTTGAAAATGGCGGGCAGTTCGAGGAGAATGATCTTCAACTGGACAATGAATAAAGAAATAAATTTGTGTTCCTTCTGATAACCATTGATTAATTTGTGTAACCCATTCTTCTAAAAAAGGCTGATTTACTGATAATGTGGGATGGGAAATAAATCGAATTAGACTAAAAGAAGCGGTACGGCTAAACTGAACCGGAAGGGAGGGTTTACGGCGTTCTGACTGGAGTTGAGGGTCATCTTCTCCTAAATAAACGGGGCGGGTATCTAACAGGACTCGTCCTATTCCTAATGTTTCTAGGAATTGATTTAAAGTGGTTGTATGAGGTTCTTTAAACCAGTCTGGATGACGAACTTCTAAAGCCAGTTGAATATTTTTAACGGGTAAAGCTTTAAGAAAATAACTTAAATCTTCCATTAATTCAGGGGAATAACTGGGGGGAAGTTGGGCGAAAAAAGGGCCGAGACGAGTTTCTAAACTCTGCATTTTTTCCAAGAACTTGATAGCGGCTGGAATTTGAGGTTGTAGTTGCCCTTGATGGGTAATACTTTTGGGTAACTTTAAGCAAAATTTAAACTCGGCAGGGGTTTGATCTTTCCAACGGTGGATTGTTTTTAGATCGGGAACTGCGTAAAATGTAGTATTGCCTTCAACGGTTGTAAATCGATGACTATACAATGATAAAAAGTCAGCCGGACGACTGCCTGAGGGGAATAGGTCACCCACCCATTTTTTATATGCCCAAACTGCACAACCTAGAAAGAATTGCTGAGAGTTAATTTGATTCATTTTTATCTCCATTATGACCTGCAAAAAGTAGAAATTAATGATATAATTTAACTAATTAATAATTAAAAATTTTAGCTTTATTTCAATTTAAGATTATGGATAATTTTCTACTGAATGCACCGTTTGAACCGATGGGAGATCAACCCAAAGCGATCAATAAACTGGTTGAAAGTATTCAATCTAATCATCAGTTTACCACACTGCTGGGGGCAACAGGTACAGGTAAAACATTTACCATTGCTTCTACGATTGAAAAAGTAGGTAGACCGACTTTAGTTCTGGCTCATAATAAAACCTTAGCGGCTCAACTCTGCAACGAACTGCGGACATTTTTCCCTAATAATGCTGTTGAATATTTTATTAGCTATTACGACTATTATCAACCGGAAGCTTATATTCCCGTAACCGATACTTATATTGAAAAAACTGCTTCTATTAATGATGAAATTGATATGTTGCGTCACTCAGCAACTCGCTCTTTATTTGAACGGCGGGATGTGATTGTTGTGGCTTCAATTAGCTGTATTTATGGGTTAGGAATGCCGGCAGAATATTTAAAAGCCTCAATTCCGTTACGAGTGGGAGAAGAAATCGATCAACGTCAAATTTTGAGAAGTTTAGCTACTATTCAATACAGTCGAAATGATACCGAATTAACTCGTGGACGATTTCGGCTGAAAGGGGATGTTTTAGAAATAGGGCCAGCTTATGAAGATCGAGTCATTCGAGTTGAGTTTTTTGGAGATGAGATTGATGCCATACGTTATATCGATCCAGTCACAGGTGATGTGATGCAAAGTGTGGATGCTTTAAATATCTATCCGGCGCGTCACTTTGTTACCCCAACAGAACAGTTAGAAGCAGCTTGTGAAGCAATAGAACAAGAATTAGAACAACAATTGTATCAACTAGAAAAAGCCGGAAAGCTATTAGAAGAACAACGACTCAGACAACGAACCCGCTATGATTTAGAACTGCTGCGAGAAGTCGGTTATTGTAATGGAGTAGAAAACTATTCTCGTCATTTAGCCGGACGAAATGCCGGAGATCCTCCCGATTGTTTAGTGGATTATTTTCCCAATGATTGGTTATTAGTGGTGGATGAATCTCATGTCACAGTGCCTCAAATTCGCGGGATGTATAATGGCGATCAATCTCGGAAACGAGTATTAATTGAACATGGATTTCGTCTGCCCAGTGCAGCCGATAATCGACCGTTGAAAGCCGAGGAATTTTGGCAAAAAATGAATCAATGTATTTTTGTTTCCGCGACTCCTGGAAATTGGGAAATTGAACAATCTCAAAATCAGGTGATTGAACAAATTATTAGACCCACAGGAGTAATCGATCCTGAAGTCTTTGTGCGTCCAACCGCCGGACAAGTGGATGATTTACTCAATGAAATTCAACAGCGAATTGAAAAACAGGAACGGGTATTGATTACCACTTTAACAAAACGAATGGCGGAAGATTTAACAGAATATTTACAAGAAAGATCGGTTAAAGTGCGATATTTACACTCAGAAATTAAGTCGATTGAACGAATAGAAATTATCCAAGCCTTGCAACAGGGTGAATTTGATGTGTTAGTTGGGGTTAACTTACTCAGAGAAGGGTTAGACTTACCGCAAGTTTCTTTAGTGGCGATTTTAGATGCAGATAAAGAAGGCTTTTTACGCACAGAACGTTCTTTAATTCAAACTATTGGACGAGCCGCAAGAAACGTTAATGGACAAGCTATTTTATATGCAGATAATTTAACCGATAGTATGATAAAAGCCATCGAAGAAACCGAACGTCGCCGTCAAATTCAGATGGCTTATAATCAAGAACATAATATTACCCCTCAATCTATTGTAAAACAGTCGAGTAACTCGATTTTAGAGTTTTTAGATGTGTCGCGACGACTCAATGCTCAGCAACTCGAGACCCCGACTCTACCCGCCGATGATTTACCGTTAGAAGAAATTCCCACTTTGATTAACCAGCTAGAAAAACAGATGAAACAAGCCGCTAAACAGTTAGAATTTGAACAAGCAGCTCAATTACGCGATCGCATTAAACGATTACGAGATAAATTAGTAGGACAAGATTAATTAAGGTAAGGCCACAGATTGTATCAGTTGATCTATAATACTCTTGGCACGTTTCCCGCCCGTGGGAATCAAACGATGAGATAATACATGAGGAGCCAAAAACTTAATATCATCGGGTACAATGTAATCTCTGCCAGACAGGAATGCGAAAGCCTGAGCAGCCCGATATAGGGCAATAGCCCCCCTAGGACTCACGCCTAAGGTAATTTCTTCATGCTCCCGTGTCGTTCTGACCAAATTCAATATATACTGTTGTAAAGAGGCTTCCACCTTCACCTGACTACACAATCGCTGCAATTCCAATACATCCTCTAAGTGTAAGCAAGGTTTGAGTTCTTCAACGGGGAGGGTAGTGGCTAAACGTTGCAGCATTTGCAGTTCTTCTGCCTCTGTGGGATAACCCATGGTCAAAGACAGCAAAAATCGATCCATCTGGGCTTCCGGCAGGGGAAACGTCCCTTGATATTCAATCGGATTTTGGGTAGCAATCACAAAAAACGGTTGAGGCATGGGCCGGGAAATCCCGTCTACTGTCACTTGTTTTTCTTCCATCACCTCCAGTAAAGCCGATTGAGTGCGAGGTGTGGCGCGGTTAATTTCATCCGTCAGTAAAATATTTGTAAATACAGGACCCGCCATAAATTCAAAGTTTCCCGTTTGCGGATTCCAAATATTGGTGCCGGTCACATCTGTTGGTAATAAATCCGGCGTACATTGAATTCGCTTAAATTGGCCAGCTATCGAACGGGCTAAAGATTTTGCCAGTAATGTTTTACCGACTCCGGGCACATCTTCTAACAAAGCATGGCCACCGGACAGTAGAGCAACTAAAGTCAGTTGAATTGCATCTTGTTTACCAACTATCGTTTGACTTAAATTCTGTTTGAGTTGCTCAATTGTTTCTCTCATGCGTTTGATAGGGTTTGAGGGTGAACTTGGGGGCGAATTATTGACCGGATGATGACGGACTTGCGTTCAGGATTTCTCTAGCCTTGACACAATCTAACTCAATTTGAGCTTTAAGTTGCTCAACGGATGCAAATTTTTGCTCTGGTCGTAAAAATTCTACCAACTCCACCGAGAGATTTTGGTCATATAAATCACCCGACCAATGGAGTAAATGAACTTCTACCGTCGGCTGCTGACCTTCAACTGTGGGACGACAGCCAATATTCATTACCCCCATCTGGGGCGAAAAATCCGTATTGGGTTGAGAGGGTCGCTGCACCCAAACAGCATAGACTCCATAACGAGGTAAAAACTTGTCTGGGGGTAACTGTAAGTTTGCCGTGGGAAATCCTATCGTTCGACCCAATTGTTGACCGGGGACGACTGGCCCCACTAATTGATAGGGACGGCCCAATAACTGCTGGACTCGTTGAATGTCTCCTTGTTGGAGTGCCTGACGAATTAAAGAGCTACTAATGCGTTCACCTTGTTCACAGGGATAACGGGGCACGATAATCACCTCAACGCCATAATTAGCCGCAATCTTTTGTAAGTCTATCGCAGTTCCGGATCGATTTTTACCAAATTGAAAATCAAATCCGATACTGATGCGACGAGAGTGTAATTGCTGAATTAAAATCTCTTCGACAAATTGACGAGGAGTTAAGGACGCTAAATCATGATTAAACGGCAATAATACTAATTGTTCCACCCCCAGTTGCTTTAACTGTTGTACTTTTTCCTCATGGGGGGTGAGAAGTTGCTTTGTCTTTCCTGTGAAAAATTCTTGGGGATGAGGATGAAATGTCACAACCGTTGAATAGCAATGTTCACCCTCTGGCGGGTTGGAAGCCGAAGTTGAAGTTTCCCAAGGGAAGGAATTAACCGATGATGACTGGCGAACAGAAATTTCACCGCGAGAGGCAACCGACACATTCACAGTCGGATATATCACTCGCTGATGTCCTCGATGAAGGCCATCGAAGTTTCCTAAAGCGACCGCAGTGGGGGTTAAAACGATGTCTAGCGATGATGTTATCCACACGCTTTACATTTTGACACATTTTGCCTCAATCGGGAATATATAGCGCTATGCGAGCTTGTAATAGCAGTAGGGTGCCTCTGCCGGACGCACCACCAAGGTATAAACTGAGGTGTAAACCCCCAATTGCGATCGCGGAGATAGTGGTTATTGCGGATGAGTGTCTGGCGGGTACAATTCCCAATCGTTACAGGGGGGGATGAGTCGGCTGAGGTGCGGAGATTTTTTCCTGTTTGTTAAGATTTTGTAATAAATTGTTTAGAGAAAGCCGATATTCAATTCAGTTAGAAACTCATGGCTAATATCAAATTTGTAGAAGAAAATCAAGAAGTCATCGCTGCTGATGGCGCGAATTTAAGAATTAAGGCAATGGAAAATGGGGTTGATTTATACACCTTCGGTGGAAAGATGATGAATTGTGGGGGTTATGGTCAATGTGGAACTTGTACTGTAGAAGTCGTTGAAGGAATGGAAAATCTTTCTCCCAAAACTGAGGTAGAAAAGCGCATACTCCGGAAAAAGCCAGATTCCTATCGTCTTGCCTGCCAAACTAAAGTCAACGGGCCTGTGAGTATCATAACTAAACCAAAGAAGCGCAAAAAGAAGTGATGATTTCTAACTAAATTAACCCTTCTTACGAATAATATAGAGGGAATTTTTTAGCCAGATTTAAATCAACTGTTAGGGGCGTTCTATAGAACGTCTCTTGCTAAAATTAGCAACAATAGCAGCCCCTTCATCTACAGACAAACCCGATAAATTTATCCGATGAATTTCTACATGGCGCTTGTTTAAATCATAGCGATAGGTTTTATCATAATAATCTAAAATAATATGACAAGCAGCCGCAAGGTTTCCCTGTTGAATCAACTCAATGGCCTGCTGTGTCCGTACACCACCTAAGCGTTTCTGAATCCGTTTTGTTGCCCTCACCAGTTCTTCTGTTGCTGCATTTCCGTATATTTCTACTAATAACTGAACTCGTTCTTCTCGCGAACGGGTAATTTCTACAACAGGCGATACTGCTCCCGCAACGCTGCGCGATCGCATCATTTGTTCTACAATTTCTTGGGGAATTCGACAAATACCAATTCCTTTACTTTCTGCTTCGATCCAAACCGGTTTTTGACGGTTTAGTTTCGCCCAATGAATTGTAATTAAATTCCAAAATTGTTCGTTTGTCGGTTGCGCTGGTTGACCCAAACCACCGTAACTACTGCCGCGATGATTCGCTAATTTTTCTAAGTCCAAAATTTGTTCACCTCTGGCAGCCAATGCATTTAAAATCTCTGTTTTTCCGCTTCCCGTCATCCCTGCTAAAATAATAATTTGTTGGGGAATTTGAAATAGCGACCGCCCCCAGCCTCGAAAGGCTTTATATCCCCCTTTTAACACGGTTACATTAAACCCCGCCATCTCCAACAACCAAGCCATTGACTCACTTCGCATTCCCCCTCGCCAACAATAAAGCCGAATGGTTTTATCCGGCGCTAAAATCTTAGCTTGAGTAATCAAACTTGCACATTTCGGCCCGACAATTTCAAACCCTAATTCAACTGCACTTTCCCGTCCATTCTGCTTATAACAAATTCCAACTTTTGCCCGTTCTTCATCACTCAATAGCGGCAAACTTTTTGCCCCTGGAATATGTCCTTGAGTATATTCCCCTGGACTACGGACATCCAGGATAGCACCAGAAGTTTTTAAAAACTCATCCGGGTGAAGCGATTGAACCATGAGTTTAGAAAGATAAAGTTAATACCCATCTTACATTATGATGTTAATTTTACCATACTAACTGTTTTTTAGTTTTAGTTTTTTGAAAGACTGTTGATAATATTTCTTTAGCGACAAATCGAACCACATTAATACTGACTGAATTTCCTAGCTGATAATAAGCTTTATTATCATTTTTATCTACAATAAAATTATCCGGAAATCCTTGTAGTCTAGCGGCTTCACGAGGTGTAATTCGTCGCACCCGATGGTTGTGGTAAACACCCAATTTATTGGCATCGCTGGCAACTAAAGTAACAGAAATAGATTTTGGGTCTAAAAATTTATAAACTTCAAAGGAAAAATTACCAGAAACAGGTTTATAAGTGTTTTCGATTTTCTTTAAATATTGTTTAGCCACTAACGAATCTAAAATATTATCCAGTTGAGGAGAATCAAAAAAAGTCCTAATTTGTGCTTTTGTCAATAATTTACCATCTTGAGTTTTTCCAAATCTTTTATTTCTCCTTTTTAAGATAAACTGATTCATCAGTTCAATTTCTGCTGAACTACATTCTCCTTTTAAACCCAATTCCCAAGAATGAATAGAATTTCCTCCGCGATAATCAATCAATCGTTTTCCATGTAGTTGATCTAAATTTCCTTGAAAATACCGCTGTAATTTTTCAATAAATAAATCAGAACAATTATATTTTATATCCGGACAATCTTCTAATATATCTTCAACACAAACAAACGGATATTGATCAAGTAATGAAAGTTGTTGATGATAATGATGAGAATCTGGCGGCCCCGGGTCAGAAATAATATTCAATTTGGGTGATTCTCCCAAAACACCGACTAAATAAGCCCTGACTCGATTTTGAGGTAAACCAAAGTTACAACTATTGAGAATAAAAATTTGTAAGCTATATCCTCGTTTTGTAATTTCATATTCTATCGTTTTTAAAGTTCTACCTTGGTCATTGGTTTGAATTCCCCGAACATTTTCCAGTAAAAATACTCGAGGTTTATTCGTATCCATCAACCGCATAATTTCAAAAAATAAAGTTCCTCTTGTATCTCCAAAACCCGCTTTTTTTCCAGCATAAGAAAACGATTGACAAGGAAAACCGGCTAACAAAATATCATGCTTCGGTAAGCTTTCAATTTGTCTAATATCCCCTAAAGCCTGTTCAGCAAAATTAGCTTGATAAACCTGTCTTGAATCAGCATTAATTTCACTACTGAGAACACAATTTGATGTTAAACCACAATCAGAGATAGCTTGTTCAAAAGCCAATCTCATTCCGCCAATTCCAGAAAATAAGTCAACAAATTGAATCCTATTCACTAGAAATTAATCAGATAAATTGCTTAATTTTTGTTCAAACTCATCTGCATCTTTCCCGTGCAAATCCAGCATAAAACTATAAGCTCTTGCAGTTCCTGGCGAACCCCCACGAAAATAGATTTCAACCGTGTTTTTATTCCGACGTAAAACATGATTAATGTTGTACAAGTTAATGTAATGGTTGCCAACTTTAATAAATTTCATCGGCTTTTTAGTAAAAATTAATAGGCTCCTTCCGATTATTATTGATCAGTAAAGAAGCCCAGTTAACAATTATCCAAATAAACAGGATTGTTCCGTTGTATTCATCCGGCCGGGATAGATTTTTCGTGTTCCTCTCGGAATCGTAATCCAACCCAACTCTTGCAAACGATGGGTTAAATTTGAAATACTCACCCCCAATTCATCGCGCATTTCATACAAACTAGACCATCGGGTTAAATCTCGTCCCCGTTGTTTTTGCAATAAAATATCCCGAGGCATTAACAAACAACTGGCAAAATATTGAGCTTGCCATTCAATTGAAGCAATCTTAGAATCATCGCTGGTCGCCCGACAAACAAACGGTTTTTCCTCCTCTATTGTGCCGTAATTGCCTAAATTCAGTTCTAATTGCTGACTAACTCCGTCGGCTTCATCTTGGTTAATATGCAATACCCAATGACCAATTTCATGGGCAATAGTAGACTCAATAAAGCCCTGGGGTTTTTCTAAGATTTCTTCATTGATTTCTATCAATCGTTGTGTGGGTAAAATCCGGGCAGCAATTTCCCCATATTCATCCGCAGGAATGGTATCCCACACCACCCCTAAATCTAAAAAATCTGCAACTGTTGACGCTTCAAACGGCCACTGAGGGGCAAAATTTGAGGTTGCCTGCATTTGTTGCAGCAGAAGATTCGCCCGCCGTTCAATCGATTCTTTGGGATAATAACGGTACGGTCTGAGGATGCTCAATTTATTCTACCTCCTGGGCAGCATCAAAAACCTTTTTAGCAAAGCTGGGATTGGTTTGTAGTCGGCGGAATAAAGCGGTAATTTCTCGATTGTTTTGTTTGAGAAACTCCTCATACTGTTGCGGTAGCCTACCTGCCAGGAAAATTAACTCTTCTTCATCGATACTCAGATGCCGTCCTAAGCCGCGAATCACATCTTCTTTAGGGGCGTAGTCGGCGCGGTCATTTTCTAATTTCGACAGGTATGTAAAGTCAACGTGAAGTAAGGCAGCCAGTTTACGCTGAGAGTAACCTTTCTCCTTGCGAGCTTGACGAATCAGCTTTCCGAATGTTTTTTCCACTGTTTTGTCCTCCTGAGGTCGATTTTACAACAGTTTGAATAAAATTTCAACTTAGGGGTTGACGTTGAAATCAATCCAGACTACACTAAGGTTAGTTGACAAAAACTTCAACATTTTTATCTCCTTTGGGAGATTGACCTTTGAATCAATTCTAGCCTGAGTCGGGGGCAGGTACGCAACCTCAATGCCCAAATGCAACCCACGGTAATCACTCGACAGTCATTGGAGAGCAACTGAAGATGTACAGAACTTGGACAGATACCCATTACAAGTTAGGAGACGAAGACTGGCTATATATTGCCACCCATGATGAACTTGGGTCTGCTTCCCTGGTATGTCCGGGATACAGCCGAGATGGGGAAGGGTTCAGTATTCATTTCACCCAGGCTCATACCGAGATTCTAGAGAGTTTGGTGGCAACTTTGCAACGTCTGAAAGCCCAACAAGGGACGCTGGCAGTGTATCCCGAAGTTGAAAGGAAACCTCATCTCATTCGTTAATTGAACTCAAATAAAAGGAAAAAAATTATCATGACACAAGCAATGGAAACCCCCGCTTTTTCTGTATTTGGAACCAAAGAGAATAATACAATTTTAGTTCCAGAAATGCCAATTACTGCTCGGAATAATTGTCAATCGGGAAAATGGATTATTGGGGATGAAGAATATGGTTCTAAATGTTCCATGACAATTCTTAAATTTAGCAAATTTTTCGGCAGTTTAGGTCAAACTCAAAATACCTTATGGGGTCAAATTTGGTTTGTTGCCGAATCAGGTGATTTACCCCAGGGTGTGGTGATGGCGACCTATATTAAAAGCCGTAGCCTCAATGATTTTAACCGTTTGGTCACCTCAATTCAAGCCCAAGGAATTGAACCGGCTACCGGAATTTTTGTGCCTGAGTTTTCTAAGCATTCTGGGCAAAAACCCGATGAGCAAGGGATACTAAAACCGATTAATTATTATAGTCTGAAATGGTCTTGGACGAAACGCAAAGATTGGTCAATCATTAAACAAGCGGCGGCAGTATTAGCCGATAACAGTAATTTGGCTCGAATGATTGATTTAGAAGGAACTCAACAAATGGCTTGTTTAGACCATTTAGCACCTCATCAAATCGCTGGATTAATTGCGGCTTATACGCAAACTGAAATCACAGAAAGTCTAGCATTCGCTGGCAAAGAAGAATCTGCACTGACCGCTTTATCTGAAAAACGTCCGGTTGAAATTTCTGGGCGACTGAATTAGAGGGTGAGGGAGAGTTTAATCAATGATTAAATTCTCCCCAAGTCCTGTTTTATGACTCTACTGGTGAGGATGCTCAAAATGGAAAAGATCTTTAAATTGATTTCTCGTCAGCAGCCTGAGGATTATCTCACAGAAGTTACAGGTTTCACAGATAAAATTCGGGAGAATACAATGGAAGATTTAGACAGCTTATCTGAAGATGTAAAACACATTAGCGTAGTGGTTAATAGTATACAAAATAACTATCAAGCGCTTTTAACAGAAAATCAACAGATGAAAGCAATTTTGAAACAGTTGATTGAAGATTGTTATTGTTGGGAAGGAAATCGATGTCAAAAATGCCAAAAAATTCTAGATACTATTGTCAGTAAAAATACTGAAAATTCATCAGAATCTGTGGAAAATGACTATAAAAGTTGGGAAGATTTACGGAAGCTAGGATAAGAAAGCATCGCTTAGAATATTGATTGATATCGGATGCGATATTGTTTAACTGCTTCGGAACTACTACTCTCAATTTCATTTCGCTGCTGTCTTCACTGGAATTAATTATGACACCATCTACAATTTCCAATACCAAGAACCAGATTGTTAATCAGTTTAAAAAACTGCTAGAAGAACGGAATCAGTTAGATTCTAAAGTCGCAACAAAAGAACAAGAAGCTGAAAAAGAAAAAGGGAAACAGATTCTTGAAAAAGCCGCAAATTACACAACAGATACAATTGTTAAAGGTTTAGCTGATTTACAGTTAGAGTTTGGTACGCTGGTTGTTGAAAGTTCTGATAAGTTGAAGATAGAGTTATCAAAGCTAGATGAACTAAAGCAAGCGATTGAAGTAGAAAATCAGCAGTTAGAAGCCTTAAAAAAAGTCAGAATTGTGGCAGATGCTTTACATTTGCTGAATCAAGAACACCGAGAAAAACTGAATTTATTACAACAGAATATTACTCGTTGTCAGGAAGAGTTAGAGAAAGAAAAGAAATTTTTGCAAAAAGCTTGGGAAAAAGAACAAATTGAGTTTGAAGCAACAATACAAGAAGAACAAGAAAAAATCACGGCAACTCGTCAAAAAGAAGAAGAAGATTATAACTATGAACAGGAACGAATCTGGCAAATAGAACAGGATGAATTTGAAGAAAAACAACGGAATTTAGAACGAGAGTTACAGCAAATTAATCAGGAAAAGACGAAAAATTGGGCAGAACGAGACAGTATTTTAGAGAAGAATAAAGCTGAATTTGAACAGAATAAAAAGAAAGCAGCAGGATTTGAAGAAGAGTTAAAGCAAGCTGAGAAAAAAGCGAAAGAAGAAGCGATTCAAGAAGCCACTCGTGACGCTAAAGTCAAGGCTGATTTAGTCGCAAAAGAATGGGAAGCCACTCAGCAGGGATATGAATTACAAGTGGCTTCCTTAGAAGAAACTATTCAACGACAAAATGAACAAATTACTGATTTATCAGCACAATTACAAGCGACAATGGCTCAAGCTCAAGAATTAGCTCTGCGTGCTTTTTCCAGTTCCTCTAATTCTAAATAAAGCCGATTTAGGAAAATGTTTGGCGCTAGCCAACTTTCCGTTCATTTGTAGTCAACTATCAGGATAAAATTAATGACAAAGAAAATAAGCGACCGCAACACTAAAGCTGAAATATTAGCAGCTTATGAAGAATTGAAGAAAGAAAAGTCTTCGTTGCAATCTCAAGTTAATAAGATTTCTAATACTACTAATCAAAATGGCTCGGAAAATAAAGAATTTCTAATTTTAAAAAATGGCAGTTCTTCCAAACAATCAAAAATGCAACTAACGATTGATGGATTAACTCTATTACAATCTAGTTTTGGTAATGCTATTAGTGAATTATCAGAACGGCTGACTCAAGAAGCAACAGTATTACAGGATTTACAACAAGCGGTTGAATTAGAGTTAGATCAATTAAATGAATTGCATTCCTTAGAAGCAGTAGATGATGAGACGTTAGAAACTTTAATTGTACAATATGAAGAGAATGCTAAAACTTTTGAAGCCGAATTAACGGAACAACGAGAAACACTAGAACAGCAAATTCAAACTCAACAAAAAGCCTGGAAAAAACAGCAGGAAGATTATCAACGTCAACGACAAGAACGGAATGAAAATTATAAAAAAAGCTTGAAGCGAGATAGCGAAACTTATCACTATAATTTACAACTACAACGAGAACGAGAAATAGATGAACATGAACAAACTCAAGCCCAACTCCATCAACAATTAAAAGAAACTCGTCAGACACAAGAGCAAGAATGGAAACAACGAGAAGAAGAGATTAGTCTCCAGGAAAAAGAATATACTGAAGTCAAAACTAAAGTAGAAGAATTCCCGGCAAAGTCAGAAAATGCTATCAAAAAAGCAAAAGAAGTCGGACGTAATATTGGTTATTCTCAAGCTAAAATTAAAGCAGATTTATTGGCAAAAGAAATGGAAGGACAAAAACAATTCTACGAACTTCGGATTAAATCTTTATCTGAAACGATTAATACTCAAGAAAACCGCTTACAAAATATTTCTAAACAACTCGATGCCGCACAAAAACAAGTTCAAGATTTAGCAGTGAAAGCGATAGAAGGCACATCAAACGTTAATTCATTCCAAGCGGTTAAAGAAATTGCCTTAGAACAAGCAAAACATCAACAGAAAGGGAAATAATACGATGTTCAGTTGATTCAATATCGGTGTAGAGAGGTTAAATTTAACGTCTCTACCTAGGGTTTTTGATTTTTAATTGAGGTTCATTCAACGGACATAATATCATCCTGAGAGGAAAGGATAGGGAAGCTAGTCTTTTATCATGTGAGCGGATAGCTATTCCCGAGTTCCTCTAATTATTTGTATTAATATCTAGGGGTTCAAATTTACATTTACCATCGCACTCTACCTTAACTAACATTCCCAGTTCATCCTGGTTTTCAGCAGTCATTTTGCGATCGCCATTGGAGTTAAATTCAACAATTCCTGTTGCTCCTTGGACAGAGAAACTAGGACTTGAAAGTACCTTTTTCAAGCCCTGACGGGTCGGTTGAGTTCCTAACTGTCTCAACCCTTTGACTAAAGCCTGTGTGGCATCATAACTACTGGCAGTACGCCAATTCACACTTTGGGTTTGCCAGAGTTTTTGGGCTTTTTCAAGAAAAGTCTTACTACTTTCAGTAAGATTATTTGAATCTTGATGCCAAGGAATTGCTACCACCATTCCATCGACTGCTTGACCCCCATCTTGAAGTATTTTTCCTGCATACATCGCATCCCCACCCAGCAAAGGTAAAGGTGGACGACCAAAACTAAAATTTTCAAATGGTAGATTCTCGTTTTGCTTGATCAAGTATTGTGTTTTACTATAAGGTTCTGAACTGGGTAACAGCGCTAATATGTCTGCATTTTTATCAAAAGCATCTTTAACACATTGAGAAGCGCGAAAACCCGAATTAGACAGATCGCACTCATGCACAACGTCATTTTTACCAATATTATCAGTAAACATCAGACGAAAAGACTGGCTATACTGACTATCAGACTCATAAACAATAGCAGCTTTATCGTAAAATTGAGCGTCCATATAGTCAACTAGCTTTTCAGCAGCAACTGCATCAGTTGGCGCAGTTCGGAAAACATTATCCGTAAATTTAACTTGCTGCCGAATTGCTGTACTAGTTGGACTAATGACAACGAGATTATCTTGCTGATAGATTTTACCAGTTTCCAGGGTTGCATCACTGGTATAGTGACCAATCACTCCTAAAATATCGATATTTTCTGTATCAAGTGTTAAAGCTTGGGCAACAGTGGTTGCTTTGTCAAGCAAGTTAATATCTTTTGAAGTATCATCATTAGCAATCATAACCTGTAAAAGTCTGCCGTTAATACCTTTGTCTTGATTCACTTCATCCTGAACTTGAGCCACACCCCGTAGCATTTCTTGTGCTGCACCCACTTGCCCTCCAATAGGAACTGAAGCAGCGATTTGAATCGGGTTTCCTTGAAGTGCGGCCTTGGCATTATTGAGGTAAATTCGGGCTTCTGGATCAACACTACACTGGTTAACAAATGTGTCAAAAGATTCTACTGCTGGCTGAAACTCTCCTTGCTTAAAATACTCAATTCCGTCATATTTTTGCTTAAGATTACTAATGCAGTTTTGTTTGTTGTTAAAAGCATATTCAGGAGTTAAA
>CAYNXM010000132.1:0-5501 GCA_964401105.1 uncultured Lyngbya sp.
CACTAATTTTAAGTTAACCTAAAACAGTAAATAATATACTACACTCTGCCATGAGCATCACTATTTCAGATGAAATTCTACAAGCTTCTCAGCTAACACCAGAAGAGTTTTACTCAGAAATTGCTTTATACTTATTTCAAACGGGTCGATTAACGATAGGCTACGCTAGTCAATTAGCTCAGATGCCTCCTAATACTTTCCGTCAATTGCTCAAACAGCGAGATATTCCACTTTATGATTATGATGTTGAAGATTTGGAACTGGATTTGAAAAATCTCAAGGAGTTAGGACGGTTGTGATTGTTATTAGTGATACGTCAGTTATTACAAATTTGGCAGCTATTGAACAATTAAATCTTCTTCCTCAGCCTGATAATCAAGTTATAATTCCTGAAGCAGTGAGGAAGGTATGCAGTTAGCAATCATAAATAATTTTTGAGAATAAATAAGATAATAATAAACTGTATCACGGAGACTGTATTGTTGAGTTATTCTGCGGAGCGATATCATCTCTTCTTGCCGGAGTTAATTTTGTCATAAGTCATAAATTAAGGCAAAATAAGGGTTAAATTCTACAAAAATAAGCGATGTCTCCTGAAGTTGAACCGAATTCTACTAAGACAAAACTGACTTCCCAACAACGACAGCAACGCCTCAAAGAGTTGGCAACAGTATTTTTTAAGTTAGGTTTAATTGCCTTTGGCGGCCCAGCAGCTCATATCGCGATGATGGATGATGAAGTTGTAGTTCGCCGACGATGGATGAGTCGAGAAAAACTATTAGATTTATTTGGTGTAACCAGTTTAATTCCTGGTCCTAATTCAACAGAACTTGCGATTCATATTGGCTACGAATATGCGGGTTGGCGAGGATTATTTGTGGCGGGATTTTGTTTTATTTTGCCAGCCATGATAATGGTTTGGAGCATAGCAGCGATTTATGATTACTATCAAACATTGCCGCAATTAGAAAGTATTTTATATGGAATCAAACCTGTAATTATTGCTATTGTGACCCAGGCATTGTGGAAACTAGGGAAAAAAGCGGCAAAAGATATACCGACTCGAATTGCTGGAATTGTAGTAATTATTGCTTTTTTTATGGGTATAAATGAGATTTTACTTCTATTTTTAACAGGCTTAGGAGTAATGCTGTTCAAAAATATTAAACGTCGTTGGGGACAGATGAATGGTATTAGTCTATTACCGATTTCAGAAACATTAGTATCAGCTAATTCTGTTGCTGTTACTCCGGACTCTCCCCATTGGACAAGTGTATTTTTCTTTTTCCTAAAAGTCGGTTCAGTTTTGTATGGTAGTGGTTATGTTTTGCTGGCTTTTCTACAACAAGATTTAGTGGAACGTTGGCAATGGCTGACTTCTCAAGAACTATTAGATGCAGTTGCGGTAGGTCAACTTACGCCGGGGCCAATCTTTACAACTGCTACATTTATTGGTTACTTAATTGCTGGAAATGCAGGTGCAATTGCGGCAACAGTAGGTATTTTTTTACCCGCATTTTTGTTAGTGGGTTTAATTAACCCTTGGGTTTCTAAACTGCGTCAATCTCCTTGGGCAGGTAGCTTTTTAGATGGAGTCAATGCGGCTTCACTCGGCTTAATGGCAGTTGTGACTTATACGTTAGCAAAAGCGGCTGTTATTGATCTTTTCACAGTTATTTTAATAGTGTTAAATTTGCTGGCAGTTTTTCGATTTAAAATTAATTCCGCCTGGTTAGTAATTTCAGGCGGAATCATCGGTTTTATCTGTAGTGTCGTTGCTTAAAATAAACTTAGTCAGTTAATACTAAATCGGGATTGCTACAAAAGTCAAATTGCGCTGCTTCAGACTCTGAACCATCACTGTAAGTTGCTTGAATCCACCAAACACAGCCTGCACTATTGGTGCTTTCATCCCACACCAATTCCATCGATCCATTGGGGGGAATAGAACTGCCATTGAGGTCAAAATACTGCCACTCTTCCCCATCTTCAGACACCCAAATCTCTCGAATTGGGGTTGAACTTCTATTAATTACGTTAAACCAGTAATCATTTGCCCAAGTCGGAATGGCTTGGATACCTAAGCTAATACTGGCACTCATCACTGCCACTGCCACCTTAAAAAGATTTGGATTAGCCATAGCGATTGAAGTTGTTTGAATTGTGTACAAGGGATTACTTGAGATATAAAATTGGCTAAAAACTTCCGGATTTATATCTTGCTCCGAGTCTAACATGGATTAATTTCAGACTGCATGAATTGAGTATATAATTAACAGATAACTTCAGTAAAAATACAGAAAAAAATAGCAGAAAAAACGGTCTTATTCGCTGAAAAGACCGTTGCTGTATAACAAGATTTCTTCAATTTAACGAGAATCAATTGCTAATTTTGTGGCCCCGCTTTAGCATTTGCTTTAAAATAAACTTGAAACAGTTTATGGGCAATAGGAGCCGCTGCAGTTGAACCATATCCCCCTTCTTCAACTACAACTGCGATCGCAACTTCCGGTTTATTCGCCGGCCCAAACGCCACATACATAGAGTTATCGGGTTTCCCAGGCACTTCCACTGTTCCGGTTTTCCCACCCGTCAGGGGAATACTGCCATCATTTAGCGCCCGTCCCGTTCCTTTTTTCACCACCTCAATTAACCCTTCTCGAACCACTTTCAGGGTGGCTGGCGCAATAGTTGTTTTAATCGGTTGAGTTGCGTCTGTATTGGTCTGAGAGGCTAACAAATGAGGTTGAACCCGCATTCCCCCATTAGCGACCGTAGAAACCATCACAGCCAATTCTAACGGCGTTGCCAATACCAACCCCTGACCAATCGACATTGAGACCGTATCCCCTAAATACCAGGGCGTATCATACAGTCGTTCTTTTTCTTCGGGTGTAGGAATTTGACCATGATTAGCCCCATCCAACCCTAACAAATCTAAATTAATCGAACCGCCAATACCCAGTTCTCGTCCCCATTTTGATAGTTGTTCAGCCCCAACTTTCATCCCCACTTGATAGAAGAAAGTATTACTGCTGTAAGCTAAAGCATCTTTAAAGCCAATCACTCCAAATCCTGAACCGCTATATTCATGAAAAGTTGTTCCGCCCACAGTAATCGATCCCGAAGTAGACAGGGTAGAATTGGGGGACATTTTTCCCGATCCCATCCCGGCCGTAGAAGTAACAATTTTAAACGTACTTCCCGGAGGATAACCTTGTAATGCCCGATTTAATAGGGGATTATCCGGCCGTTGCAGATGCTTCCAGTCCTCCCCAGTCACTTGTCGGGTAAATAGATTCGGATTATAGGTTGGGGCGCTAGCAATGGCTAAAATTGCTCCGGTCTTGACATCCAACATCACCGCCGCCCCCCGTCGATTTCCTAAAGCTGCTTCAGCCGTTTTTTGTAATTCTAAATCAAGGGTAAGCTGAACGGGTTCACCATTAACAGGAGATTGAATACCGACTTCTTGAATTTCTGTGCCTCGGGCATCGACTTCTATCAGACGGTTGCCCCAAACCCCATCCAGGTCAGGGTTAGCTTGCCGTTCGATCCCCACTTTCCCCACTATCATCCCCATGGGATATTCAGGATTGGCTTCTAAATCTTCTAATGTGGCTTCGCCAATATAGCCTAAAATGTGCGCCGCTAAGCTGCCATGAGGATAGTTGCGGGCGGACTCTCCTCGAACTTCAATCCCGGACATTTGACCAAATTGTTCAGCCAGGGGAATAAACATTCCGGGGGTGAGATTAGACTGCAATAAGACCGGGACTCGGGAACGATAACTAGCTGTTTCAAGTTTATCTAAAATGTCCTCAGTTGGGATTTTGAGAATCTGACTGAGTTGGGGTGCAACTGCTTGCCATTGTTCGGGAGACTGTTTAAAGGGGATAGCATAAACTGAACGAGAGAGGCGACTGGTGGCGATGACTTCACTATGGCGATCTACAATTTGACCCCGAGAAGCCGGAATCGGAATTAAGCGCAAGCGATTGGCTTCAGCCCATCGTTGGTTGTATTCTCCCTGAACCAGTTGTAATTTACTCAGTTGTAAACTACATAGGCTGAAGAGACTCGTAATGAAGAGTAGCAACAGAATACCTTTGTGCCAGCGACGACGAAAACGGGTTGATGTTGTCTCATCAGTCCCATTGTGATAAAGATAGCGAATATCAAATGGAGATTCTCCAGTCATAAGTGCCTCAGTGGTCTAAAGTCAGTGTTTTATTCTCAATAGTTCTCCCTTAGCCCACAAGTTCAGCAGGCAAGGTCGCCAATGGCGCGCGGAAACGCGATTAATTTAAATTCGTTCTAGAATGGAACAGATGCTTTAGAAGATTCCCTGATTGCCGAGATCGGATATCATCTCAGATATGGTTTGAGTCCTTTGCTGACAAAAAATATCTTCAACAGATGTTTAAGCTTCTCAACAGAGCAATAAGGATTATCATCGCGATCGCGCTTGTTGCTTTTCCTGATATTCTCTATAGGCTTAGAATCAACATCAGGAATGAGTACGCGATCACCCAGCGCGCGATCGCTATTGGCAAATCAGTAGATTTTACACGGGAAATAGCGGGAAGTTTGGTAGCCCCTCGTTTTTTAAACAGGGGCGGAAAAACGACCCGTGGGACCCCCATCTTCATCTCTAGCAGGCTTGAGTCGCCGAAAAAATGGTAAAATCAACCTATCCCCTCAAAACTCGAAGACCCGATGAAATGGGGCTTAACATCCCGTGAGGGCAAACATACCTGTCGGTAGCAAAGAGGTTTCATCGGCTAGAGACTTAATTAGAGGAACAAAAAAGTAAGTTTTCCAGCTAGTCTGGTTAACCTAGAGGCGTAATTGACTTCGCCTAGGAGTTCAACTGATTTTCAGTTGGAAGTTCTGAAAATCCCTTTCGGGATTCCCCGTGATTTTCGCGTTCGGGGAGTAGTCAATACCCTCTATCATCTCTGTTGATGAATCTCAAGATTAATTTAAGAGTTTAGGTGTATCCATTCATGACAGAACCACGGTAGAACTATTGTTAAAATTTTCAGTATTAACCCTCTGCTATCCGGATAGATTGAGCGAATCAAATTTAAGAGAAGATATTTGTCTTTTTTCCCATTAACCAGTAAGTTGTCATCGGGCCTTTACCCTTGATGTTAATTCTTCCCCGCAGTTCAAAATTGTATCGGTGTTCTAATCTCACCTTGGTGGCTTCTGTGACTTGAATTAAACTGGCTTGTCCCTGAGATTCCATCCGTGCTGCCACATTCACCGCATCTCCCCAGAGATCATAGGTAAATTTTCTCATGCCAATCACTCCGGCAACCACAGGGCCTGTATTAATGCCGATGCGTAACCGGAATGGCTTACCGTCATCTTGGATAAACTGAGTAATAGCTTGCTGCATATCCAGAGCCATTTCTGCGATCGCTTCGGCATGAGTTTCCATTGGTGTCGGTAAACCCCCCACGACCATATAAGAATCCCCAATTGTTTTAATT
>CAYNXM010000133.1:0-20479 GCA_964401105.1 uncultured Lyngbya sp.
TCTGCATTTATTTGTGGTAAAATTCAATAATGATAGTTAGAGAATGCAAGCTACTCAATGGGTCTAAGCTGCAATATCAAGCCTTAGATCTAGCCATAAGAACTGCTCAATTCATTAGGAATAAAGCGGTTAGATTGTGGCGTGACGAGCCTGAAGTTAATAAAGCGCGTCTATCTTTGCTCTGTAAAGAACTAGCACGGGCATACCCTTTTGCCAAAAAATTAAACTCAATGGCACGTCAAGCAGCCTCTGAAAGGGCTTGGAATTCTATCTCTAGCTTCTATCGTCGCTCTCTTGGTCAGCATTCCCTAGCGCCCGCAGGTGGCGCGGGGTCTGACCGCTGTCGTGAGGGTGTGAAGAAAAAGGGTTACCCTCAGTTCAAAAAGCATTCTCGTTCAGTTGAGTATAAAACATCTGGCTGGAAACTATCAGAGGACTGTTTGACAATTAGCTTCACTGATGGATTTAAGGCAGGTAAATTCTCTTTATTCTGTAATCATGAAACAAGAGAGGATTTATTCAGGCTTAAAATCAATCGGGTAAGAGTAGTTAGACGGGCCGATGGTTATTATGCTCAGTTCTGTTTCGATGCTAACCGTCAAGAGGCGGGAAACTATACGGGAGATGTTATTGGTATCGATTTAGGTCTCAAGTATTTTTACAAAGATCAAAACGATAATGCTGTAATCTATCCCAAGTATTTAAGACGGGCAAAGAAGCGAATCAAGAAACTATCTCGTCGATTATCAAGAAAGTTTGTAAAAGGTAAAAAACCTCAATCAAATAACTACCATAAAGCCAGAATTAGACTGGGTAAGGCACATTTGAAGGTTCAACGCCAACGTAAAGATTGGGCTATCAAATTAGCCCGATGCGTAGTGTCATCTAACGATGTCGTGGTGTATGAAGACCTGAAGATACAAAATCTGGTCAAAAATCATCATCTGGCCTTGTCTATTTCTGACGCTTCATGGTATCAATTCACTCAGTGGCTAGACTATTTTGGGAAAGTTTGGGATAAGACAGTAATTGCTGTTGCCCCTAACTACACCTCCCAGGATTGTTCAAATTGTGGCTATCGGTTAAAGAAATCACTCAGTACCAGAACTCATCAATGCCCTAACTGTAAGATAGAAATCTGCCGAGATACAAACGCGGCATTAAATATTTTAAAGAAGGGGATGAATCTTCTAGGTCGGGAACGAGCCGGACAGAATTCCGGCTCGCAAGCCCGACGCATTCCGCGTGTTGAGTGGAATCACAATAACAGTACCCTAGGGCATAGGGAAACTGCCGAGAAATCGGGAACGCTTGAGGAGAGTTCAGCCGCTGTTGATGAAGGGAAACTTGAGTCAATAAGTTGTCTCAATGAATCAAGAATCACATCACGTGAGAATCCCCCATCATAATCTTTGATTTGATGGTGGGAGTATGTCAAAATCGCACTTTTCTAATTCCTGTAGAACAGAAAACCGACCCAACGTCTCTTGCCTCAGTCCTGATAAGCTAAAATCTACTAATTAAATTTGCTAAGAAATTTGTTATGAGTCAAATTAAAACCGTTTCAGGTCGTGGTATACCGTTAGTGGGCAGCGATATTGATACAGATCGAATTATCCCGGCGCGGTTTCTGCGCTGTGTGACGTTTGATGGTTTAGGGGAACAAGCTTTTGCCGATGACCGCCAACAGTCTAATGGTGAGCATTCCTTCGATCGGCCCCAATATCAAGGGGCAAATGTCTTAATTGTTAATGGCAATTTTGGCTGTGGATCTTCGCGGGAACACGCCCCGCAAGCCTTGTCAAAATGGGGAATTGAGACAATTATCGGTGAAAGTTTTGCAGAGATTTTCTTTGGTAATTGTGTCGCCATTGGAATTCCTTGTGTAACAGCCACACCAGAACAAATCAAACAGTTACAAACAGCGGTTGCCGCTGATCCTGAAACTGAAATTAAGGTTGATGTTGATAGCTTAACAGTTCAATGTGAGGATTTAACCCTAGATGTGGAAATGAATTCAGGATCTCGGCAGATGTTCCTGAGTGGACAATGGGATAGCTGCGGACAATTGACGGCAAATCGCGATCAAATTCGCACGACAGCCCAGCAGTTACCCTATCTCAGTTGGGATCGTGCAACGGCGTGACAACTCAGGCTAAATTAATTGTGATGATCGGACTTCCTGGAAGCGGGAAGTCTTTCCTGGCAAAGCAATTACTAAAATTACATCCCCATTATTATTTAGTTTCAACTGATGCCATTCGGGCTAAATTATTTGGGGATGAATCCATTCAGGGGCCTTGGCTGGCGATTTTAGATCAAATTAAGCTGCAATTTCAACAAGCAGTTACCCAAGCGACTACAGCCATTTATGATGCCACCAATGCCCAACGCTGCGATCGCCAAGATCTGATTCAGTTAGCTCGAGAAATAGGTTTTGATCCCGTTATTGGCATTTGGATGCAAACTTCTATTGAACAGTGCTTACAACGTAATCAGCAGCGTTCTCGTCAGGTTACCCAGGAAATTATACTCAAAATGCATCGCCAACTCTGTGATGCCCCACCCCGTTTAACCGATGGCCTCGACAGTTTATTGATCGTCCAAACGTAAAGAAAATCGAAAAATTAACAGAAATCTCGTAAAATTGGCTCTTTGAGCGATCCATATTCCCCAAAGAGACTTTAGAATAGTCCAGTGAAAGGTAGGTTCGGTGGGAGTTTTGGCGATTTAATGGAAAATACAGTCGTCCCAACCCCCTAGAGCAGAGAATTCCTCAACCCTTTCAGAGGATCTCAGAATCATGCTGAAAGTCTTTTCAGATAAGTACTTCAGCCGGCAATATTTCTCTGGCAATCCCAGTGACAGTGCCCCGGAGATCCTCTGTGTCAACCCTATTGGAGATGAGTTCAATGAATAAAGGTGAATTAGTCGATGCAGTGGCAGAGAAAGCCAGTGTGACGAAAAAACAAGCTGATGCTGTGTTAAGCGCCGCCCTCGAAACGATCATGGAAGCCGTTTCTGATAGCGATAAAGTCACCTTAGTCGGCTTCGGCTCTTTTGAGTCCCGTGAGCGCAAGGCCCGTGAAGGACGCAACCCCAAAACCGGTGAAAAAATGGAAATCCCTGCGACTCGGGTTCCTGCCTTTTCAGCAGGTAAACTGTTTAAAGAAAAAGTTGCACCGAAAAAAGACGAATAGTTGTGTTGTCACCCACCACCCGCCCCAAACATGGGGGAAACTTAATCTGGGCTGCCTCACTGGCTGGTTGCTCTCCCCATACCATTCTGGACTTTTCCGCCAGTATTAACCCGTTGGGACCGCCTCGCTCTGCCCTTGAGGCAATTCAAACCGCCCTGGCCGATCTCAACGCTTATCCTGACCCCAACTACGGGGCGCTGCGACAGGCTTTGAGTCAAGTCTATGTTTCCCTGGATCCTGATTGGATTTTACCGGGAAACGGTGCCGCCGAATTGCTGACTTGGGCGGGGCGAGAATTGGCACAATATTCAGCCACTGCTCTAGTGACACCCGCTTTTCGGGATTATCAACGGGCGCTGCAAAGCTTTGGGGCAAAGGTGGTGGAGTGGCCTTTTAAAACACTCGATCAAAGTCGGGGTGAGAATACACCCTATTCTTGGAAAGCCGGGTTTGAGGGAATTTTACCCCCGCAATTGACAGCCTCCTCTGTTGGAGTTGGACTGTTACTCAACAATCCCCACAATCCAACGGGCCAGATGTTTTCCCAGCAGATGATTTTGCCGCTGTTGGACCAATTTGCCCTGGTGGTCGTAGATGAGGCGTTTATGGAGTTTCTACCGCCCTCAGAACAACAAAGTCTTGTGGATCGGGTGATGGAGTTTGACAACTTAGTGATTATCCGTTCCCTGACAAAATTTTACAGCTTGCCGGGACTGCGCCTCGGTTATGCGATCGCCCACCCAGATCGGTTGCGTCGCTGGCAACAATGGCGCGATCCTTGGTCGGTGAATAGTTTAGCTGCAGCAGCAGGGGTGGCAGTGGTGAACGATCGCGAGTTTGAACAACAAACTTGGAATTGGCTGTCCAACTCCCGCCCCCAATTGTTCAATGGTATTCAAAATTTACCCGGATTACATCCCTATCCCAGCGCTGCTAATTTTTTGCTCATCTATTCAGAAAGGTCTGTTGTGGCTCTGCAAACTGCCTTACTTCAGCGTCATCAAATTTTAATTCGAGACTGTCTTAGTTTCCCTGAATTGGGCGATCATTATTTTCGAGTTGCGATTCGTACTGAAGCGGAAAATCAGCGTTTAATTGAGGCTTTAGCGGATGTTTTGCAGAATATTTGATTCACGAGGAATGATGAAGCCACACCTGAAGACGGAAACTCATGGTTGACTACGATGTTGTCATTATTGGAGGAAGTTCAACCGGACGCTATGCGGCGGCAACAGCATCCGCAAATCATGCCCGTGTTGCCCTATTAGAGCCGCTTCAACCTCAGTTGAGGGCAAATTATCACCCCGGATATCATCAGACTCTTTCACAGTTTGCAGAAGGATTACACCACGCTCAGCACCATCTCTCATCAGGAGTTTATCAAATTACGGAACCGAGTTCAGCCAAGCTAGCGGTTAATTGGCAAATTGCTGGAGAATATGCAGAGTCAGTGGTTTCTAATCTGGCTGCCCAATATTCTCTCGAAGGTTTAGCCCGCATGGGGGTTGATATCATTCAGGGTCAAGGGGAGTTTGTCACCCAGCCGGATTTAGGATTTGTGGTGAACCGACGGAAATTGCGATCGCGTCGTTATCTGTTAGCGATGGGTTCAAAACCAAAAATTCCCCAGATTGAAGGGTTAATATTGACTGGATTTCTGACGGTTGAAACCTTACAGAAACTGTCTGCAATTCCGAAAAAATTAGTCATTATTGGCGGCGATCCTAGTGGCGTAGAATTAGCCCAAACATTTGCTCGTTTCGGATCAAATGTAACTATTATTGTTCAAAGTTCTCATATTTTAGCCAAAGAAGATCGTCAAGCTGCCTATCTGATTCAAGCCCATTTAGAAGCAGAAGGAGTCACAGTTTTAACCCAAACTGAAGTGATTCAAGCGCAAGCCATTCAAGGTCAAAAGTGGATTCAAGCTGGAAATAGGGCGTTAGAAGTAGATGAAATATTGATTGCAGCAGGCAGACAACCGCAATTGTACGATCTCAATTTATCCGAGGTTGGGGTGGAATTAGATCGGGGTTATATCGCTGTCAACCAAAAGCTACAAACTACAAATCCTAAAATTTATGCTTGTGGAGATTTAGCCGGGGGTTATCCGTTTGAACAAATTGCCCGCTATGAAGCTCAAATTTGTCTGAAGAATCTTCTATTCTTTCCCCGACATCAAGTCAATTATCAAGGAATTCCTTGGGCGATTTTCACTCATCCACAATTGGCACGGGTGGGACTGACGCAACAACAGGCAAGACGGTATTATGGGGATGATATTTTAGTTTGGCAAGACTCATTGCTCAATTTACCGAAAGCTCAATTGCTAGAAGAAACAACAGGCTTTTATCAACTGATTGGTCACCGTAATGGTAAGATTTTAGGGGCATCTATTGTCGGGACACAAGCCAGTGAAATGATTGATATCATTGCCCTTGCTATTCGTCAAGGCTTAAAGATGGATGCGATCGCTCAATTGCCACAAATTGGGTTAACTTTATCAGAAATGAACTCAGACATGGCGAGGGCTTGGCTACAACATCGTCATCCACAAAAGCAATGGATGTCTGATGGGATTGAAACCCTATTTCACTGGCGTAGAGCTTGGTTTTCATAAGTCTATTAATAGTAAATATAATATAATGAAAAACAGATTTTTTTTATTCTCTTCTTTATTGATTACTCTCAGTTTTATCAGTATGGGTTGTAGTCAACCTTCTCCCACTACATCAACTTCATCAGCGGATGATGTTTTAGAAACTAAGGAATGTTTTGACTGTGATTTAACCGGAAAAAACTTTGCAGGAGTAGACTTAGTCGGCGCTAGATTAAATGGCTCAAACCTGAGTGGTGTAAATCTCGCAGGTGCAAATTTATCGGGTGCTTTACTCGATGGGGTAGACTTAAGTGGTGCGAATTTAACAGATGCAAATTTAACAGCAGTAGCCTTAGCAAATGCGAATTTAACGGGGGCAAATCTTAGTAATGCAGATTTAACCGGAGCCTTTTTAAGAAATGCAAATTTAACAGGGGCAAATCTTAGTAATGCTACGTTAAAAGAAGCCGATTTAAATGCAGCTACTTTAGAGGGAGCTGAATTAAAAGATGCTAAACTTCAAGGCGCAATTATGCCAGATGGCAACATGAATCAGTAATTCTCAGATTGTTCAATCTTCAAAAGATATCATGCTCAAAGCAATTCTATTTGATTTAGATGGTACATTAGCCAATACAGATCCTCTACATTTTAAAATTTGGCAGGATCTGTTACGAGAGCAGGGAATTGAAATGGATCGTGATACCTATAAATCCAAAATTAGTGGCCGACAAAATCCCGAAATTATTCAAGATTTATTGCCCCATTTATCATCTACAGAAAGCGATCAATTTGCTGAATATAAAGAGCAATTATTTCGAGAACAAGCTTTAAATTTAGAACCGTTACCCGGTTTTTTAGAGCTATTAGAGTGGATTGAACATCGACCTTTAAAAACAGCCGTTGTGACTAATGCTCCACTAAAAAATGCTGACTTTATGTTGAAAGCCTTAAATTTAAAAGAGCGATTTAAAACGGTTGTCTTAGGAGAAGAAATGACAGCGGGAAAACCCGATCCAGCTCCTTATCAATTCTGTTTAGAGCAGTTAGAGATTCAAGCATCAGAAGCTATTGTATTTGAAGATTCTCCTTCTGGTATTCGCTCAGCAACTGGGGCAGGTATTGACACAATTGGGGTTGCTTCCACTCATGCTCCTGAACAATTAAAACAGTTAGGTGTTTCTTTAGTGATTGATGATTTTCATGATGTAGAAATGTGGAAAAAAATTAGATCATATTCGGCTGATTAGTTATAATTAAGCTTTAATTTCACTCAAAAAATGAAAACTCGTCAAGTTTTGAATCAATTCAGGCTACTTTGATTAAGCTTGGCAGCGCTAGCACAATCAATCACCGGCTGTCATTGGGGTGAGGGACAACAGAGACAAGGTAGACAAGGCAGACAAGGGAGACAACAGAGACAAGGGAGATTTATCTGTGGCATCATACGAACGTATTTCATATAAAAAGATTAAATGTAGTTGTGATTGTCATTTGAGATTGGTGATGGGTGAAGCTTGCCATAGCTAGGCTTATTCGGCATCTTCAATGAATGGTTGACTTCCTCGATTTTGCTCCCTATCACCACTGCCACAATCACTTGATCAACAAATTCAATCTAATGGTAGAAGCTCAGTTGAAAGTTAAGCATTACACTGAGGTTAAAGCTGATTCCGGAAATCCGACAGGTGAAACAACCCGACTTGAAAGGAGAAAAATCTACACTGTTACACCGTTGAGAAACCTGCGATTCTATAAATAGACATAGTTGAGGTCATAAAATGAAACAGTTCGTTGAGTCTTTTTACACTTGGTATCGTCAAACCCTTCGTCATACAAAGTATCGCTGGCTATTAATTGGTGCTACTCTACTTTACTTATTTAGTCCGATTGATATTGCGCCAGATTTTATTCCTATTTTAGGTTGGATTGATGATGGTATTGTCACCACCCTGTTAGTGACAGAAATTTCAGGGTTGATGTTAGAACAATTACAACGTCGCCAACGTAATAATGTTCCTGCTGATTCCAATACCCCTGAAACGACTGAAGCAAGGGAAACTGTGATTGATGTTACGGCTGGATAAAGATTCCATTCAACCATCTATTTTGCAGCGAAAAAAGGGGATAAAATACTCCCCTCTTTTTATAATTAGATTTTAGGTTTGATGGGGAAGGTTTCTAATATCTTATCAAAATCCTTGAAAAACACCAATGGCTTGAGGAATCATTCTTGAAGGAGAATCTGTCGAAGATAATCTCTCTTTGCCCTGAATATTAAGTTGTGTTGAGCCTCCCCCATCTAACATCATGACTTGATTTGCACCAAACTCAGATAATAATTGAGCCGCACCCACTTGTGTTTTACCTTCTGATGTTAAAATCAATATCGTTTCATTTTGATTGTCTAAATTGAAGTCAGCCACCCCTAAAAAAGTTCTTGGACGTTCAATTAATGGATCTTTAGAATACCACTCTTTCGGTTCAATTGCACCTCTCTTAAAAATACCAACAATTGCTTCTTGATAAGGAAAGTGAGTATTTTCAAAATTACTATTTTCTGAAAAAGCAATAATTTCTGCTGTTTGATTATTAACGCCAAAGATAACTTTTTCGTTGGGAAATTCTTCAATTCCTGCATAACCTGTACTAACAATTTTCCCTTCAGTTTGTACGGGAAAAGCTAACTCAGTGGGATCTCCGCCTTTAAAAAACTGACCATTACAAACAGAAAAACTACGGCTGCCGTAACGTTGATTTAAATTCTGCCAAAACTCTCCTAAAGATTGCCGTTGAAACTGAGGATTAATTCCCCCATAAGCTGCTGGCACTCCATCCCCAACCCTTTCACCCTGTAAAAACACAATTCCTGCATTTTCAGTTAAATCCACAGTTTGAATATAATCCCCGGTTAAATTACTATAAACTTTAACCCCTTTTCCTGTTTCAATTAATTTAAATTCCGGAGGAATAGCTTGTGCTTTTAATCCACTAAACAGTTCAGATAGAAGAATTACCAAAAAAAAGACTAATCCTAATCTTGCTATAAATTGTCGATGTGTTAATGATTTCATATTATAAATATAGATGAACTTATCAATTAATTAGATCAGAGAGATACTTTTAACTCTCTGCATCCTCTGTAAATCTGTAATTCAATCAATCCACACTTCTATCAACTTGCAATAAATGCTAAAATAACAAACAAAACTCCAAATAAGAGAAAATGAAAATGGTTAACCTGTTAACAAAAAATTATACCTTTGAAGAATATCTCAATTACCACGACGATACTGACGACAAATATGAATTAGTCAACGGAGAATTAAAAGTCATACCTATTGCTAGTGGTCTTCATGCTTTAATCTTATGTTTGATCTTTAATATACTAGAAGCTGAAATAGACCGCTTACAACAGCAGTGGAAAGCCATGCCGGGGACAGTTGGAGTCAGAACAGCACAGAATAAATCGAGAATTCCAGATATAGTGGTTTTAACTTCGCAACAGTGTGAAGAAATCAAACAGATGACAACTGCTGTATTACAATCTCCAACACTTTTAGCAGTAGAAATTGTTAGTCCCGGAAATCCAGAAGATGACTATCGTTATAAACGTTCTGAATATGCAGTCAGAGAAATTCCAGAATATTGGATTATTGATCCTGAAAAAAATAAGGTATCTGTTTTATTATTAATTTCGGGATTTTATGACTTAACCGAATATCAAGCTGATGAATCAATTCAATCATCGCTTTTTCCAAATCTACAGTTAACTGTCAATCAGATTTTACAAGCTTAACTAAAATTCTGCCTCCATTTCTTCTAAATCTTCATCTTTAACAAATTTCGGTTTCTGACTGAGTAAATAAGAATGACCCGGATCGACTAAAAAATGTTCTCGAACCGCTGCGCGTCCCAATAACATCCTGAAACCCATCACATCTCGATTGGTTAGGGTCAATTCAATTGGCCATCGATGATCTTTCAGTTCCGCATGAGTTAAAATCACTAATCTTAACTCTGTATGACCCCCAGAATTACGAACATGACGCTGATCTAAAAGTGGCGCTTCTGCCGTAATAGTCTGTTGGGTCTGTCGTTGGATGGGATGCATTTTGAACCGAACAAAGTCTTGTTCTCCCTGAGAAAAACATTCAATATCAAAGGCATGAATGGCTGAGGAACGAGCGCCTGTATCAATTTTGGCTTTAATTGCCTTCACGCCTAAATCCGGTAATGCCACCCATTCTCGCCAGCCAATAGTTGATCGGGATTGATGTTTAACCAATTGTCATTCAGTCTTAAATTTATACTGAAATTCATTGTATGATAAACAGCTTTAAGCGATCGCATCTTTACAAGAAATAGATCGAGTTTTATTCATCATCACCTAAGGTTTCATTCAGATTCCAAGCGGCACTAATTAAAGCTAAGTGGGTAAAGGCTTGAGGAAAATTACCCAACGCTTCCCCACTCATACCCGTTTCTTCAGCATATAATCCCACATGATTAGCATAACCCAACATTCCTTCAAACATCAGTCGGGCACTTTCAAGACGATCCGGGTCATTGCGTCCAGCGCGGGTTAAGGCTTCGACAAGCCAAAACGTACAGATATTAAACGTTCCTTCAGTACCATCCAAACCATCACTGGCTTCCTCTATGTTGTAGCGATAAACCAGATTATCAGATACCAGTCCTCCTTCACTCGGAGGTTTATTGATGGCATCGAGAGTTTTCAGCATACGTGGGTCGTTGGGAGACATGAAAAATACTAACGGCATAATCAAATTTGCCGCATCAAGGTGATCGCCACCATAGTGTTGGACAAAAGCTTGCCTGTCTTCATTCCAGCCTTTATCCATAATTTCTTCATAGATTTTATCCCGTGTTTCTAGCCAACGCTGTCGCTCAGCAGGAAAGGATCGTTTATCGGCTAGACGAAGACCGCGATCTAAAGCCACCCAACACATGAGGCGAGAATAAACAAAGGGTTGATCTTCGCCGCGAATTTCCCAAATTCCTTGATCCTGGAGTTGCCAATTGTCACAAACCCAGTTGAGTAACTCTCGTAATTCTGACCAAAATTCGTAGGAAATCGGCGCACCATATTTATTATAAAGATAAACCGAATCCATTAATTCACCATAAATATCGAGCTGAAGTTGTTCGTGGGCTTCATTACCAATGCGAACCGGGCTAGACTGTTTATATCCTTCCCAATGATCTAAGGTTTTTTCAGTTAAGTCATGGCGACCATCAATGCCATAAACGATTTGCAATGTGTCGCCGTCATTTTTTAGTTCTTTGCATCGACATTCAATCCAATTCATAAATTGGGCCGCTTCTTGGGTAAACCCAATTCGCATTAAACCATATAAGGTAAAGGCAGCATCCCGAATCCAAGTATAACGATAATCCCAGTTGCGTTCACCCCCAATTCCTTCTGGTAAACTACAAGTAGGGGCGGCAATAATTGCCCCTGTGGGTTCGTAGGTGAGTAATTTTAAGACTAAAGCAGAACGTTCGACAATTTCCCGCCAACGACCCCGATAAATGCATTGAGACAACCAATGCCGCCAGTAATTCACGGTATGTTTAAATAGCTTAGTGGCCTCAGTGGGGGCAATGGGAAGACCACAACCTTCGGCCGACTCAATTCCTTGCAAAACAAATACTGCCATTTCTCCAGTATTGAGGGTAAATTGAGTAACAGCCCCCCCGTTTTTTTCTTCTAAAGGGATATCGGTGGCTAAGCCTAAACTCATGGTTTTAGAGGAAAAACAAACTCCTTTTGGAGTGGTACTTAATTGATGATCATCTCGTCCATAATTAAACGCAGGAAAGCATTCTAAGTTGAATGACATTGAACCCCGTACCACTTTAACTTGTCGAATTAAGCTGTGATAACCAATCTCATCTTCGTTTAATCCAACAGGCATAAAATCAATAATTTCTCCCACACCATCACAGGTGAGAAACCGAGTAATTAAAACATTAGTTTCCGGCCAGTAAAGCTGTTTTTCATTAACATCATCAACAGTGGGTTCAATTTTAAAATGCCCTCCTTTTTCTTGATCAAGAAGGGCTGCAAAGATACTAGGAGAATCGTGATTTGGAAAACAGAACCAGTCAATTGATCCGTTTAACCCCACCAAAGCGGTGGTGTACATATTGCCAATAATGCCATAATTTTCAATTGGTTGATAGCCCATGAAAGCCAGGATCTCCTTGAGATGATGATGTATTGTCCTGCGGTTCTGCTTTATTATATAACCCGATGCAACCCTAAAAAGATTATTTTTTTCTATCTCAAGACAGATGACAGTCTAGCCAAATAATGAATAGCCACTAATCGCTGATTGATTTTTCGATTTGTTTATTTTCTTGGGCTTCAGAATATTGAAAAAAATCGAATCATTCTAGGGACTGGCGAGTAGGAATCTCAATAATAAATTCTGTTCCTTCTCCCATTTCAGATAAGCATTCAATTGTGCCATTATGGTTTTCTGTAATAATAGCGTAACTAGTACTTAGTCCAAAACCTGTTCCTATTCCAGCGGCTTTAGTTGTAAAAAATGGATCAAATATTTGCTCTCTCATCTCTTCAGGAATACCTGTAGCGTTATCCTTAATCTGAATTTTAACTTGAGAGTTTGAGGCAATAAATTCAGTTTTAATCCAGATTTTAGGCTCAAATTTAGTATTTTCTGATCGCAGAAGATCTAATCTATCAATTGCATTGTTTAACAAGTTCATAAAAACTTGATTGAGTTGACCAGGATAACATTCCACACCGGTGAGTTCACCATAGTCTTGAATCACTTGAATCGGTTGACCTTGTTTTCCTTTTAATCGACCCTTTAAAATTAATAGAATATCGTCAAGACTTGTATGAATATTAATAGATTTTTGTTCAGCATCATCCGCCTGATAAAAGTTTCTCAGAGATTGAACGAGTTGACGAATTCGATCCGCTCCTGTTTTCATCGAATTAAGAACTTGAACCAAGTCATCGGTCAAATACTCTAAATCAACTTCTTCAATCAAATCTTGAATTTCTGGATCGGGTTCAGGATATTTTTCTGTATAAAGCTGCATTACTTCCAGTATATCTTGAGTATATTCTGAGGCATGGCTAATATTTCCAGTAATTAAAGAAACGGGATTATTAATTTCATGAGCAATTCCCGAAACCATCTGACCTAAGCTAATAGTTTTTTCATTTTGCAAGAGTTGATTTTGAGCTTGCTGTACTCTTTGATTTAACTGATAAATTCGTAAGCCTAAGCGCACCCGGGCGAGTAGTTCTTCTTTGCCGATAGATAAGCTGAATCCATCATCTATTTGAGTTTCAGTTTGAAGGATTTGTTCAACTTCTTCTAAGTCTGAACTCAGAATAACGAAAAAAGGATAATTTTTGTCATCAGCTCCATCTTTAATCTTATTACAAATAGAAACTCCATCAATATTATCAGTTTTGCTGGCACAAATAATAATTTCAGGATGTATTTCTTGAGCTGATGATAAAGCGGCTTCTACATCCTCTGCAATAATCACTTGATATCCAGCTTCTTTCAGAGTAGATTTCAGGTTAATTAGAGGCTCGACTACAGGATGGATTAGAATAATATTGATCATTTTAATAACTAATATTTAACTCAGGTTAACGTTAAGCAGTCTAATGAGAATGTGTGATCGATGAGATTATCTTTTAATCCAATCCGAGTAGAATACAAAGCAATTCAATGAATAACTAAATTACATTTCAGTTTCTATATCGGATACGGTTGAAGCTACAGATGAATTCTCCTCCACTTTATATTGCCCATTGTGGTGAAAATACTAAACATCTTTGAGAATGAGGGTATCTATTGCCATTCTATCTAAGCCGTGTCATCCATCTTATAACAATAGGAAACGGGAAGCCGCAGGATGATTCCCCAGGGCAGGCAAGATATCAGGGTTGGCGCACTCAGGCCGTAAACAGAGTTAAGTATTTTATGCTGTCTACAAATTGTATAATTTTTCAACAATTATCAATCGATTGCTGTATGATATTGCCCCTATCGAGTAGATTGTTGCTTGTCGGTTACAACTCTTCAAATTAGTACTAAAGGATTACAAGACTTTGTAGATTCTCTAACAATCCAACAGTACCCCTCAACGATACCGAATCAGAAATTGAGAGAAGTTCAGCCTTTCTGCAATTGAGTCTGAAGCATGATACAGTTGTCTGAACATTATCATTAAGAATAGTATCTGTTATCGGGGAGGCGCACAAGACTTGCGCGACTTAGAACCGACTTGAAATGATAGCAGTTATGTATCAGACTGAGTAAACGTCTATGACTGGTAAGACATCCCTATTCAATCCTCAAACGTTAGTCGAACTTTTAATCGATCGCGGCATTCATCAGCCCGATCAAACGGCTTATCAGTTTTTAGTCGATGGGGAAACAGAAACAGTTTCTCTGACTTATTCCCAGTTAAATCAACAAGCCAAAGCCATTGCAGCGAATTTACAATCTCACTGTTGCCCTGGGGATCGAGCTTTACTACTGTATCAACCGGGTTTAGAATACATTAGTGCTTTTTTCGGTTGTCTGTATGCGGGTGTGATTGCAGTGCCAGCCTATCCTCCCCGTCCCAACCGTTCCTTGTCTCGTTTACAAGCGATGGTGGACAATGCCCAGCCAACCGTTGCTTTAACCACTCAGTCGATTTTAACCCATTTACAGCAGCGATTTGTAGAAGATTCCCAATTCAAGGCTTTACACTGGTTAACCACAGATACCCTCAACGACACACAAGCGACTCAGTGGCAACAAAGCGATCTGACTCCAGAGGCGATCGCCTTTCTACAATATACCTCGGGTTCAACCGCCGCCCCCAAAGGAGTCATGGTGAGTCATGGTAACTTATTACATAATTTAGCTGCCATTTATCGCTGTTTTGAATTTCATCCCAATTCTGCCGTCATCAGTTGGCTACCGATGTATCATGATATGGGCTTAATTGGCGGTGTCCTGCAACCGCTGTATGCAGGCATTCCTGTCACTTTGATGTCTCCCTTACTGTTTTTACAGCGTCCCCTACGGTGGCTACAAGCCATTAGCCGGTATCGTATCCCTGTGAGTGGGGGGCCAAACTTTGCTTATGACCTGTGTGTGCGTCGTATTACCCCCGAACAAAGGCAAGATTTAGACCTGAGTTGTTGGGAATTGGCTTTTAATGGAGCAGAACCGATTTATCATGGGGTATTAGAGCGGTTTATTCAAGCCTTTAAGCCCTGTGGATTTAAGCCTGAAGCCTTTTATCCGTGTTATGGGATGGCAGAGGCGACACTGCTGGTAACAGGGGGTTTAAAAGCGGCTTTGCCCAATTTTAAAACAGTACAAACTTCAGCCCTAGAAAAAGGATATGCAGTGACAGCCACAGAGGGTGAAAAAGGACGAACCTTAGTCGGCTGTGGTCAGAGTTTGACAGATCAAATAACAATCATTGTCGATCCTCAAACCCATCTCTCCTGTCCGGATGACACCGTTGGCGAAATTTGGGTGAGTGGCCCTAGTGTGGCTCAAGGATATTGGGATAACCCCGAAGCGACTCAAAAAGGATTTCAAGCCACTGTAGCCGATACGGGAAAAACCCCCTTCTTGCGTACAGGAGATTTGGGCTTTATCGACCAAGGGGAATTGTTTGTTACTGGACGGTTGAAAGATACGATCATTATTAATGGTTGCAACCATTATCCTCAAGATATTGAACGGACAGTGGAACAAAGTCATCCGTTAATCCGGTCTAATAGTTCAGCCGGATTTTCTATTGAGGTTAATGGGGAAGAACGGTTAGTTGTTGTGGCTGAAGTGGAACGTCATTATCGTCAACGTCGTCGCAACTCCCCCTCAAATTCAGAAAAACCAACGTCCGCTGCTTTTGATCCCAAAGAATTAATTCAGTCTATTCGACGTGCTGTGTCAAAATCTCATGATTTACAAGTGTACAAAGCCTTACTCCTCAAACCGGGAACTTTACCCAAAACTTCCAGTGGCAAAATTCAACGTCATGCTTGTCGGGCCGGATTTTTGGCGGGAACCTTAGATGCGATCGAGTAGTATTTGATCAAACAGTAATTGTATTTTAATTGTGTTACTGATAATCCAACAGAGACTTTTACCTTGATCCTTATAATTTTAGAACTATCATGGCACAATAACCATCATGTCTTGCCCCATCAATCGTCAAAATCCAGCACGGATGGACATTTGGGAGACACAGGACATCAATTTGTTAGGGCTAGCCTTAAACATCTGAGGAATGCTACTTTTTAAGCGTGATAGAGGAGTGAATCATGCCCCTGTTAAACCAGTCTTTGAATGGGAAATCTGCCCAACCCCAAACTTTTATTAATGATGATCCTACATTTCCTGTGAACTCCCTGACTTCGGCTGAAGATGCTACAATGCTTCAAATCTGGTTAGTCAATCAGATTGCTGAACGATTAGGACTCGAATCAGACGAAATTGATATTCATGAGGATTTTGCAGACTACGGCTTAAATTCAATTGAAGCAGTCAATCTTTCGGGTGACCTAGAAAATATGTTAGGACGGCGACTCCCACCGACAATTTTGTGGGATTATCCCAATATTCAGGAGTTGTCTCAGTATCTGGCACAAGATAGATCAAAAGATACCCTCAGCCTCTCTGCAAACCCAGCAGTTTCACCCCAAGAAGCCCAACAATTGTTAGAAAAACTCGATCAATTGTCTGATGCAGAAGTGGATGCTCTGCTTAATTCTATGTTGTCTGATGAGGAAGATTATTCATGAGCGATTTATCTCAACGTACGGCTCATTTATCAGCTCAAGAAAAGCGATCGCTGCTATCCGAGTTATTGCGTCAAAAGGCTCAATCTCAGGCTCTCCCGGAGATTCCCCCAGAATATTATCGCTTTGATCTCTATCCAGAGTACCTCAAACTCAAACAGCAACAACAAGACATTGTGGCATTGGGGGACAAAAATCCTTTCTTTACCCCTCAAGAAGGTCTGACGAGTCATACCACGGTGGTGAATGGACAGGAACTGATTAACTATGCCACCTACAATTATTTGGGAATGTCAGGAGATCCAGTTGTTTCCCAAGCAGCAAAGAATGCCATCGATCATTACGGGACTTCTGTCTCAGCCAGTCGGCTATTGTCAGGGGAAAAACCCTTACATCGAGAATTAGAAGCAGCCCTGGCTCAACTGATTGGCACAGAAGACTGTATTGTTTATGTGGGAGGTCATGCCACCAATGTCACCACCGTTGGGCATTTGTTTGGCCAAAACGATCTGATTCTCCACGATGCCCTCAGCCATAATAGCTTACTGCAAGGATGCTTATTATCCGGGGCAACCGCCATTGCATTTCCTCATAATGACTGGGATGCGGCTGAGAGGATTTTACGCGATCGCCGCCATCGCTATAGGCGGGTATTGATTGTGATTGAAGGGGTGTATAGTACAGATGGTGATATCCCGAATTTACCTGAATTTATTACGATTAAACAGCGTCATAAAGCCTTTCTGATGGTGGATGAAGCCCACTCAATTGGGGTATTAGGCACTCATGGCCGAGGCATTGGCGAATACTTTGGTGTAAACCCCCACGATGTGGATTTGTGGATGGGCACCCTCAGTAAATCCTTTGCCAGTTGTGGTGGCTATATTGCCGGATGTCAGGCAGTGGTGGAATATCTGAAATATACTGCCCCCGGTTTTGTCTACAGCGTTGGCATTTCCCCCCCGAATGCGGCTTCGGTATTAGCAGCTATTCAAGTCTTACAAGCAGAACCCTCACGAGTGGCTCAGTTGCACCAACGCTCAGCCTTATTTTTAGAGTTGGCAAAACAGCGGGGACTCAACACCGGAACCAGTCAAGGTTCTCCTGTTATTCCCATTATCGTTGGAGATTCTTTAAAGTCAGTGCAACTGTCGCGCAACTTATCCCAACGAGGAATTAATGTACCGTTTATGATTCATCCCTCAGTACCGCAAAATGGTGCCCGACTTCGCTTTTTTGTTACCTGCCAACATACCCAGGAACAAATTCGTTACACTGTGGAGACCTTAGCTGAAGAAGTGGCAAAACTTTAGTTAGAGGTTATTTCTTATTCGTCATTGGTCATTGGTCGTTGATAAATTCTCGACTATCCTGAGTGACAACTGACGAAGTTCATGCAGTTCGCGATCGCGTGGCCGGAGTCGTATCCCGGAGCTTTCATCAGGCTCGAACTATGACCCGTGACAAACAATTGACGACGAATCGCACACATAATACAACATTCAATCAAAAATATATGCGAGCTTTATTAATTTATCCAGTTTTTCCACAGAGTTTTTGGTCTTTTGAAAAAGTGATTGCTTTGGTGGATCGTAAGGCTTTAATGCCGCCTTTAGGGTTAATTACAGTTGCAGCAATTTTACCTCAAACATGGGAATTTAAGCTCGTAGATCGCAATGTCTGTGATGTAACGGAAGCAGAATGGGATTGGGCAGAATTGGTGATCATCTCCGCCATGATTGTTCAAAAACCAGACTTTATGGCTCAAGTTCAAAAGGCGAAAAAACGCGGAAAACCAGTGGCTGTGGGTGGTCCTTATCCCACTACATCACCAGAAGAAGTTGAAGCGATGGGAGTAGATTATTTAGTCTTAGATGAGGGCGAAATCACTTTACCCATGTTTGTTTCAGCCCTAGAAAAGGGAGAAGAATCTGGAATTTTTCGCTCAGATGGGGTGAAGCCGGATGTAACCACAACGCCAATTCCTCGTTATGATTTACTACAATTGTATGCTTATGATAGTATGTCAATTCAGTTTTCCCGAGGATGCCCTTTTCAATGTGAATTTTGCGATATCATTGTGCTTTATGGTCGTAAACCTCGGACTAAAACGCCTCAACAATTAATACAAGAATTAGAGTTTCTTTATGAACTGGGTTGGCGAGATCCTTTATTCCTAGTTGATGATAACTTTATTGGTAATAAACGCAATGTTAAGTTGTTGCTAAGGGAATTAAAGGAATGGATGGCTGAAAAGGATTATCCCTTTAATTTTACGACAGAAGCTTCGGTTGATTTAGCCCAAGATCCAGAGTTGATGGATTTAATGGTGGACTGTAATTTTACAGTGGTCTTTTTAGGATTAGAAACCCCAGATGAGGCCAGCTTAATTAAGACTAAAAAATTCCAAAATACCCGAGATTCTCTCACTGATTTAGTGGATAAAATTACTGAAAAAGGACTGCGGGTGATGGCAGGTTTCATTATGGGATTTGATGACGAAAAACCCGGTGCTGGCGGTCGCATTGTGGAGTTTGTCGAACAGACAGCTATTCCCACAGCCCTATTCAGTATGTTGCAAGCTTTGCCGAATACAGCGCTTTGGCATCGCTTAGAAAAGGAAAATCGCCTGCTGAATAGCGATGCTAATATCAATCAAACAACTTTAATGAATTTCATCCCCACTCGGCCTCTGGAACAAATTACCAAAGAGTATATTGATGGATTTTGGCAACTTTACGATCCCAATACTTATTTGGAGCGAACTTTCCGCTATTTCCAGAAGTTAGGTGTACCCAAGCATCCTGGAAAATCACAGTTTCAATGGGTCAGGCTGCGGGCTTTATTCGTGGTATTGTGGCGACAGGGTGTGCTGCGTGAGACACGCTGGAAGTTTTGGGTTTATTTGTTTTATATCATTCGCAATAAACCCCTGCTGTTTTCGTCTTTTCTGACGGTTTGTGCTCACTTTGAACATTTTCTGGAATATCGTCAAATTGTTCGCGATCAAATTAGCGATCAGTTAGCGGCTTATTTAGAGGTCTCAGAACCCACTGTTTATGCGACCGTACACTAAACTTCAAATAGTCGATTAGAAAGCGGATAGAGGCGTTTTACGGAACGTCTCTTGTAGGTTATGGGCTTTGATCCTATAGCAGTACAAGGCAAGTGGCGCGGATATGATGATTGTCTTTATCTTATAGCAATCAGAAATCAGATGTGAGAAACTGAGAAAAGTATGATAGGTGACTCGGATGGAAAAACTATACTCCTTTATTGCATCAAATCCTGACCTCAGAGAACTAAAGCGAGCATTGGCAGTGAGTATGACTCTGAGAGGACATACCCATGCAGAAATTATGAAGACATTACAAGTAAGCTCTGGATTTATTAGCAAATGGAAACAAGCATTTATTCTGAAAGGAGTAGAAGGTATTAAGTTGGGTTATTGCTATAGCTCCGCAAGAAGACCCACCCCATAATTTTAAATTTGGTGTTGGGATGAATTGCGGGAGGGGAATTTCGGGTAGGACGCTCAAGCCCTGTATAATACATACAGGTCGAACCACCGCATATTGATTGATGAGAACTTCCTACCAATACCGACTAAGACCAACCAAAGACCAAGCAATTAAAATTGACAAGTGGCTAGATATGTTGCGACATCAATATAATTACTTGTTGGCTGATAGGTTTAATTGGTACGAACAGTGCGATTCGTTCTTAGGAAAAACCGCCCAGCGGATAGCCTAAGCAGGGTACAAAGCAATCAAGCTTAACCACCCTGAACTCTTGCCTAGATGAGGGTTAAAGTCCCTTCCATCCGGGGTGATGTGACTCCTAACCTGC
>CAYNXM010000134.1:0-5262 GCA_964401105.1 uncultured Lyngbya sp.
GAATGAGGGGATAAAGTTCAATATTTAAAAAGCTTAAGTTTAAGCTAATTCATCTTGCTGAGTATAGACTTGCCCTTTATTCCAAAGAGATTGTATCCAAGTTCCTATTGCTTTTAATAATCCCAAACTATAAAAGCCAAACCGCGTAATAATTTTAATCGGAGAACCACTTTTATTACAAGGAGGATGTCCTAAAACATGACAATCAAATAACTTGGCAAAAAAGCGTAAACATTGCAGCGGTGTTAAATTTTTTAACCCCATAAAAAAGTGATTGTGATAAAAGGTTACTTGATATTGAATTGAACGAGTGCCGATATTATGACAACCCCCCACAACTTCCCCTAAATGCACCAATTCTGCTTGTGGGTCGTACCAAATTGTATAACCTGTTTTGCGGATACTTAAACAAAAATCAGACTCTTCTCGGACTGCGCTGCCTTTGTAGCGTTCATCAAAGTGTAAACCATATTGATCGAATAATTCCCGGCGAAACGACATATTACAGCCTCTAGCCGAAATCACTTGCTGTGGTTTAATCGTATGGACGACATCAATATGATACCAAGCGATACCGGGGTCCATTGCTTCGGGGGGTAAATCTTCAATTTTTAACGCGCCGCCAGAGTCCCCCAGTTTCATCCGGTCTAATACACGTCCTGCAACTGCCCCAATATTTTTAGGGGTTGAGTCTCCCGCTTCGGTATAATTACGAGCATGGGCTGCTAAAAAGCCATCGGGTAATTCGACATCATCATCAATAAATACAATAATATCCCCTTTTGCCCGCCGGACTGCATAATTCCGCGCCCCCGGTAAACTGGCCCAATTAATTTGATACCATTGAATTTTGCCCTGAGTGGCTAACTCTTCCAAATAAGCCTGAGTTTCAGGTTCGTGTTTTGCCGTTTGGTCAACTACAATAATTTCATAGTCCGGATAGTCCTGTGTGAGGACATCGACTAACGTATCCCGCAAAGCTTCTTCGCGGTTGTAGGTGGGAATTATCACAGAAATGGATAAGGTTTCTTTCGCGGTGGATAACGAGGTTGATGTTTCAGTGTTCATCGGTTCAACTCCTGACAACGAATAAGGGACAATTAGACAGAAACACCCGCTTGAGTTAGCTTACCCACTTTTACCGTTTTCTAATTCGGCTTCAGCTATAATGCGTTTTTGTTCCTGGCGGTCAATATCGGGGAGTCGGTAAATGACTCCGGCAATGTACCAGTAATAAACGGCAACCGGGTCAACATCGAGGGGATAATAATAGGTGTTGTAACTAATAATCAGAATGAATACCCAAAATGATGCCCCAAAACTGCGAATATTTTTGTCTTTTACCGAACGATAGGCTTTAAATGTACTCGCGGTAATGGCAGTGACTAAACTTAAAAAGGCAATGGTTCCCAAGGGGCCAATTTCATAGATGAGTTTGGGATAATAAGTTTCTATTAGTTTAGTTTTACCAAATGCCCGCGCCGAATTGGTTGCCCGTCCCACACCTTTGCCAAAAATACCCTGTTGTCCTTCGGTGGTAAAGGCAAATTGTTCAGCGATAAATTCCGTCGGCGGTGAAGCTTGCCAACGACTGACAAAACTATCAACCCGTTCTTGTACAATAGCAGGATTAGCAATGATCGCAATGGTTAAGACTAAGCCTAAACCCGCAGCAATGGGAATAAATCGTTTTAAATTGGTGACTTGACCCGTTAAGATTAATAGAATCACAATCACTAAAGGAACTAAGGCTAAAGCAATTCGTTGACCAGAAATTACAGCATTGACAAATACTAACGCCATCCCGCCTAAACCTGCCATTCGCCACAACCCAGAAGGGTCACTAAAGGCTGTTGCAAAGGTGAAAAAGGCATTAGAAATGAGAAACCACGCCCACTGCCAGGGGGCTACAAAGGTTCCGGGTAAGCGAATCATATTTTGAGACGGACTAAAAACAAGAGACCCTCCCACTAAACATTTTGCATCAATTGTCGCTTTGAATAAGTCATCTCCGACTAAATGGTCAGTTCCTTGACAACGACCAGAGGATAAAAATTGATACTGAACGACTCCCAATAAACAGCAAATAATCGTTAAGACTAACGTCATTCTTGTCAGAAATAATAGTTCTTTTTTACCTTTGACTTGATAAAATGCACAGGGTAATAAAGGAATATAACCGAGTAAAACTTTTAAACCCAAAATCCCCATTAAAATCGGTTTTTCATTAATTTCTACACCTTTATCAAAGACAGGTTCAGAACTAAACTGTTGAACTCCATTAACGAGGAGCAGTGTAATTACACAAAACGTCAGTAAAATATACAGCGGTTGCTTAATTTTGTTGGAGACAATAAACGGTTTTCGCTTGCGTTTCCACTCTTGAAACATGGCATAAAAAGCCGGAATATAAAAGCCATCTTTCGCAAGCTGGAAGATAATATTTCCCCCACCAATCCAATAAGTAATTGTTCCAGAAAACGGTAAATATATTAAAAATGCCCATAAACCAGGGGAAGGATAAAGATAGCATAATGCCATTACAAGAATACCGCCACCGCCTGCGATCGCTAACTTTTCATTAGCAGCAAAAAACAATACAACTCCGATTAATACCGCTACTGCACCAATACCACTAGCAGTAGAAATAAACTTCTTTAATTCTTTATCGAACTTACGTTTTCTGGCTTTAATCTCTTTCTTACTTAAAGTCGGTTGATTCGATTTTGATTTCTTCGATTTCTTACTTTTTTTTCGTGACTTCACCATAGTCAAGTATTTAAATGATATAAAAAGTAGTCAATAATTTATGATGAACCCGTTATAGTTATTCAATCGTATTATTTAAAGCAAATACTAACTTGTAGAAAACCGATTAGCTTTTCAACTGTGAAACGATCTGATTCAGGAGCATTAGTAGATAGAAATTGTGATTATACAACGATTATAGCAAGACTCAATCGTAGCTTTTGTCATGGGTGTATCCCTGTGTTCTGAGTTTTGGCCAGAACTTTCTAAAACTTTAATAATCTTTCAGTTAGTTTTTTATACAAAGGTTTATTCTAAATTCAGTAAATATACGGTTAAGCCAATAGAGAATGAATTGAAGATCTATTGCATATACACCAATCATAACTGATCTGATTGGACAATCGCTTACTTGAGGAATCGGCTGAAGATTAAAAATTATCACAATTGAGGTTAAGGATCTATGCCTCTGTACTCACTCTTGCAGTCACCCGCTACACTAATGAGGTATTGATGAGCAACTTCTGTAATGGAGTTTGTCATCCATTGCTGCAATGGAGACGCACAGTAGAGAAATGATGCAACAAGAAACGATATTCAGTAAAATTATCCGTCGAGAAGTTTCAGCAGATATTGTTTATGAGGATGATCTGGTTCTAGCCTTTAAGGATATTGCACCGCAAGCGCCTGTTCATATCCTCATGATACCGAAAAAGCCTATCTCTCAGCTTGCCGAGGCAACGCCTGAAGATCATGCTTTAATGGGACATTTGCTGCTAAAAGTCAAGCAAGTAGCAGACGAAGCCGGATTAGACGATGGCTACCGCGTTATCATTAACAATGGTTCTGATGGTGGCCAAAGTGTCGATCATCTCCATCTTCATATTATGGGCGGTCGGCAAATGCAATGGCCACCCGGCTAAGGAACTGGCTTAGCGTAATTGGTTGTTGGTTATTGGTTAGAGGATTTTTCATTAATTACATTCATAACTCATAACTAATGACCAATGGCGTAAGCCTTGCGGCAACCAACGTAACGCGCAGCATGGACTTGTGCCGTATCGCTATTTTAACAACAGAATAAAAGGTAAAAATAGAAAACAGAGAATAGACTAACAACAAGTGATAAAGAACCAATAATAAAAATGGAACAAGAATCATCTTTAACTGCATTAGAAAAAGCACAAATAGCTTATAATCAATTTCCACAACAGCTTCAAACTATTATTTTAAGTACAATGAGTGAGGATGGCTTTCCCCATACCAGTTACGCGCCGTTTGTGATGGATGAAGCCAAGAATATTTATATCTTAGCCAGTGACTTAGCCAGCCATACGCAACATTTACGCAATAGTGGGAAAGCTAGTATATTGTTTATTGCAGAAGAAAGTAAAACACCCCAAATCTTTGCGCGGACTCGTTTAACGTTTAATTGTACAGCAACAATCATTGAACGAGAGACAAACCAATGGGAATCAATCGTCGATCAATTACAAGCCCGTTTCGGTGAAATTGTCGGGATGCTTCGTGGTTTAATGGATTTTCATTTATTTAAATTAACTCCAACTCAAGGACAGTTTGTTATGGGTTTTGGGCAAGCTTATCAAATTAGTGGAGAAAAACTCGATGTATTAACTCATCAAAAACGATCCTAATTTAAGCAATATCTTTAAGCGCAAACGTAAGCCGTCATTCTCCCATAGTTCCCCGTCATTCCCGCGCAGGCGGGAATCCACCGATAAAATACTATATTATAAGTAACCCCATTAACAACAGGAGCAAAATAAGATGCAAATTACTCTTGATATTCCAGATATACTAGCAAGTCGCGTTCAAGATAAATGGGATAATCTACCTGAAAAAGTTTTAGAGATACTTGTCGTTGAAGCCTATAAAAGTGAACTCATTACCCACGCTGAGATCGGTCGAATTTTAAACTTGCCTCATCGTTTACAAGTGGATGCCTTTTTAAAACAGGCAGGAATTTATATGAATTATGAAATTGAAGATTTTGAACAAGATTTAGCAACACTACAACAGTTATAAAAGTTGGGAATAGGATAATCCCTCGTTTACAGGAAGTAACTTTCTACGCTTTACCTCAATTAATCAATGCCTTGCTAAAAAAATACCAGAAATTCTAAATTATTCCAACTGTGAAAGAATCTGCAAACTCACCTCCGATAACTCCGACTGACGACCCTCAGCAGCTACTTGTTGTAAAAAGAGCAGATAATTCTTTTGATAAAGTTGAGTATCGTGGTGATCTTCCCCTAATGTTTCGATTGCAATTATAACTGCTTCTAGATAGAGGCAGTCTGCTTGTTTGTAGCGCCCTGTTGAATCGTAAAGTAAAGCTAAATTATAGAGGCTAGTTGCTACATGGGGATGATGCTCTCCTAACAGTTGCTGTCTCATCTCTAAGGCTTGTTGGTAAAGGGGTTCAGCTTCTGTGTATCTGCCTTGAGAGTAGTAAAGTAAAGCTAAATTGTTGAGGCTGGTCGCTACATTAGG
>CAYNXM010000135.1:0-15266 GCA_964401105.1 uncultured Lyngbya sp.
GAAGCTCTCCTAAGAGATTTTTGACGAGGTGGGGAAAGTTTGATACCATACAGCTATTAGTTTTTTGAAATTCATAAGCCTCTAGTCTATCAGATTAGAGGCTCTTTTTTAAGTCTTTTTACTAACATTCAACAATTCTGATATTTAAGGTTCAGGAACTGATTTGACACTCCCCGCTCGTTCACGAGCGGGGATTCTTGGTTCACGGAAAAAACTTACTTAAACAGACTTTTGCCAGCTCAAATAGAGGTTTCTTCTCCCCTTAGCGCCAGCCATGCCGTCAGGCTATAGCTTTGAATCCTGTATGCCCTACAGTATTTAGTCCTAACGAAAGGATATTTTTGGCTGCATTTTCGTCTCTGTCTAGAGTACAGCCACATTTACATTTATGAGTTCTGGTACTTAGAGCTTTTTTGACTTTCGCTCCGCACCCCGAACAATTAATCGAGGTGTACTGAGGTGGTACAGCGATAGTTATCTTGCCAAACTTATAACCAAAATACTCTAGCCAAACTCTAAATTGATACCACCCCGCATCAGTTATCGACTTGCGGAAAGTTGTCCCCGCCGGAGCGAGGATGACAGGCTCTGGTTTGCCGTCCCGCCAAACTTTTCAAGACGGCTAAATTATGATTTTTCACCATATTTGCAATCCTCAAGTCTATGCGCTAAAAGCGCAGGCTGCGCCAACGTAGGCGACTACATCGTTAGATGTGATTACGCATCGTGCCAGCTTGACGGCATGATCTTTACGCTGCCTACTTATCTTAAGATGCTTTAAGGCATATTTATTTCTAGCTTTATGATAGTTTTTAGACTGTGGCTTTGCACTTTTTTTATACTTTTTATATTTATTTTTATTCAATCGATTGAGAGCTTTTTCTCCTTGTCGATAGAAGCGAGGATTCTCTATTTGATTCCCTTTGTCATCGGTATAAAAATGATTCAAACCAACGTCTAAGCCGATCTCTGAATAAGATGGTTCGATTCTTTCTCTGTTGTCTACATCAACTAAAAACTGACAATAATAGCCATCAGCACGTCTAACTAAACGAACTCTTTTAATTTGCTTGGCATCGTACCAATTTAAATCACGAGTTCCTTTGAGCTTGACCTGTCCGATATTATTTTTATCCGTGAAAGTTATATTTTTCCTGTTTTGGGACAGTTTCCAACCGCTAGTTTTATATTCAATTGAACGAGAGTGTTTTTGAAATTTTGGATCTCCTTTTTTACCTGCTACTTTATTCTTACAATTAGTATAAAAACGGGAGATCGCAGCCCAAGCCCTATCTGCACGCTTATTGACGCGCCATTGAATTTAACTTATGGGCAAAAGGAAATTCCGCAGCCAATACCTTACAGTAGGCACTTAATTGATACTTTCCTACACCTTTGCCTTTGTTATCCATCCAATAACGCAGTGCTTTGTTGCGTATGAATTGACCAGTTCTAATGGCTTCATCCATCGCATCGTATTGAACTTGCTTTGCGTATATCTTTGCTTCTAAAACTAACATAAATTTATGCTACACTATCAGCATAAATAATGCCAGCAAATATTATTAATATAAGCTGTAACACATCTAAATCGCATATAATAAAAGTATAAGATAGAATGAAGTAGGAGCCAATGCCAGCTAAAGGATTTCTCAGTCAAGAGCAACAGAAAAAACTTCAAAAAAGTTTGAAACAAGAGGATCATCCAGAAATTAGGGAAAGAATCTTAATATTATTATTGCTTAACGATGGCAAAAAACAGGCAGAGATTGCTGAATTCATAGGTGGCTCACTCAGAAAAGTAGCTTATTGGTGCATTCATGGAGACCCCCAAAATTTCAATACACTCAAAGATAAAAGAATGGATGTTATCATAGAAAGGCAACAGATGAATACATTGAATTATTATTAAAAACTGTAGAAAAAGAACCATTTAATTTAGGATATGAGTTGGGTAGATGGACGGCTGCTAGATTAGCAACTTATCTCGAAACCCAAACAGGAATTAAGTTAAGTGGTGCACAAGTTAGGAGGATATTAGTAAAAAAAGCGGTGCGACCCTGCGCCGTCGTACGGCGAATCGCGTGCCGCGCACCAAGAGAAAGTACGTTTACCTGTGGGCCAAGTATAGCCTAGAGCAGAAACAAAACCCACAAGACAGACGAGTATTCAAAAAGAAACTAGAAGAGTATATAAAAATCAGTCAAGAAAATCCAAAGCTACTACAGCTATGGTTTTGGGACGAGAGTGGATTCAGCCTTAGGGTGTTAAAAAGGAAGGTTTGGAGTAAAAAAGCGCACCGCCCGTGCCGAGGTTTCCGGGCGCGTAAGGACTGAGCAAGAAGGCTCTCGTAAAAAGATAGCGGGTCAAAGAAGAAAAGGGAGAGTAAATGTCATGGGCGCTGTTCGTTATCCTGACAAAAAAAGACTAGTAGATTTTGTGCAAAAGGGAGATAGTAATAATTTTTATTCAACCTTAAAAGTTCTTGATGAAGAAGTGAAGTATGAGTGGATATCTGAAGGAAATTCGGAGAAATAATTTGTCAGTCAAGGAACAAAAATCATAGTAATTTTAGATCATGCAAGTTTTCATAAGAAAGAAGATATTCTCAAAAAAATTACTCAAGAAATGCCTAACTTAGTTCTAGAGTTTTTACCAGCTTATAGTCCAGATTATAACAGAGCTGAATTAGTCTGGCACTCAGCTAAAGAATACTTGGCACATCGTCTTTTTGAATCTGTTGGAAAGCTAGAATATATGTTGCATCAGCTTTTAAATGAAGGAGACTTAATTATTAAATGGGATAGAAAATTAAAAAATAAAGGCAATGCTGTTAATGCAGTTTAAATGCTTAACAGCTTAAAGTCCCCCTAGAAGGGGGAGGCTTTAAACCCAATTTTTCGGTAAGTTTGGCGGACTGGTTGTACTGCCTCTTCTGGCTGGGGGTATTGGTATCGATGGCACTATTGGATCTAACAGCTCGGATGGCAATAATCCTAAAAAATGCTAAAATCCTTTCATCTTAGATTATTCTTTTCGTTTTGGCGATCGCGCTGGGTGAATCATGCTTTCCTCTGGAACTGACCGCTTACTTCATTTTATAACTGGGTTATCCTTACCATTATTGGTGGTGCTCAGTCCTGGAATTGGGTCACCCGCTATGGCTCAGGAGGTTTCCCCTGATAATTCATTGGAGACGTTGGAGATGGAGAATGCAGAACCCCAACTCCAACCCACAGATCCTAGTGAGATGCGACCCCTAAACCTGAACAATAGTTTCCTCAGTATTGAAGGAGGGAAGCGGTTGTTGGAGGAAGCCAGTAGCGCAGTCTCTCAAGAAAACTATGCTGAAGCGGTTTCTAAGCTACAAGAAGCCCGTCAGGTATTTAATCAGTTATCTAACTTTTATCAGCAATTAGCAAGCAGTTTTTCGGGAATTGATAATCGAGTTGCCGACGGGCATCGTAACCTGGCTCGAGAAACGGCTCAAATGCGGGATGATGCCACCTATCAACTGGCTTTAGTTCATCGCGCCCAAAATCAACCCGAATTAGCGGTGCCATTACTGATTCAAATTGTGCGTTCCCAAGCTCCCACCCGAGAGCTGGGTCAGAAAGCTTATCAGCAGTTAATTGAACTGGGTTTTGTCGATGATCCCCTTCCGGACTCAAACTCCAGTCAACAGCCCACCTCTGCCCGTTAATCACCTATAATAAAAATAATTTTTGTTGATTTTAGTTTATAACAAGTTTGATACTTAGAAGATAATCATATATAATCGATTACTTCTTGTCTATCGTTTTATATGACACACCGCTTTAGTATTAGGATCGTTTATCGATCCGAAGTGAATCAGCATCATGTCCTCAGATAATCTCATAGCGAGATCACCAACCATGCCGAAGCAAATTTTGGTCATTGATGATGAAGAGGATATTCGAGAACTGCTTCAGATTGCTTTAGAAATGAGTACAGATTGGCAAATCCTGACAGCCGCATCCGGTTCAGAAGGAGTCGCAAGCGCCCTTCAAAATCAACCAGATGCAATGATTATAGATGTGATGATGCCAGAAATGGACGGGCCAACAACCGTTCAACGACTCCGACAACATCCAGCTACTCAAGAAATTCCTATCATTTTTTTGACCGCACAAACTCAAGCCACAAAACAGCCTTGTTATACCGAGTTGGGGATTAAAGCTGTTCTGTCTAAGCTAATTGATCCGACACATTTTGCGGATCAAGTTGCTGAAATTTTAGACTGGTCTTGACATACTCCCCACACCTTTTAGGTGTGGAGATTCTTACCAAGCGTGATTCTTGATTCATCGAGACAACTTATCCCGACCCAGGTCACTCTCCGAGGAGTAGAATAAGAAAATTAACACATCAAGTAGCTAGAAAGTAGATAGGAATTATCTCACCAATTAAGAGAAAATTTTTTCCGGAAATTTGAGAGAGTATTTAATAACCAAGAATCAGAAACTAGGGCGTGTCATCCGTTAGGAGAAATACAGGCGATCGCGCCCGTGTGGCTTACCGCTTTTTAATCATAGAATTTGCTTCTGGGGAACGAAAGCTGAAATTCGCTATTGGCTCCTGTTAGGTGGGGAAAGTGACCTGGATAGGGATACCATACAGAATTTATTCAACGACGACAAAAAACTACCACTCCTGGCTCAACAGGTTTTTGTTCATCGAGAAATAACACAGCCAGCTTGAATCTATCCGAAATGACGCTACATCAGTGACTTTGTTGGTTTAAATCTTGTCACTTGATCAAATCAAATTGCTACAATATGAACAATTGAATATAACGTAGCTATTTGGCTTTAGCTATACCAGATTGAGAGCCGAAGGATATTCCAAAACAAACATGAATTAATGGCTTTTCGGAGTGAAATTATTAACAATGAATCATATTGAATATTTAGTTAGATTAGCTGACATTCTGGTGACTCGTAAGAGCGGGACAGCACTAAACTATGTTCAAAAAGTAATACTCAATGAATCTTTACAGAATGCGAAGAAAACCTATGATCAAATTGCCCTCGAAGCGGGTTATTCTCCGAGTTACATTAAAAATGGGGTAGCACCAAAGTTATGGCAAACCTTCACAGAAGCTCTGCAACAGAAAGTCAGTAAAACCAATTGTCGCTTGATCCTAGAACAAGCTCTACAAAATCCGACTCAAGCAATGTTACCGAACTTACTTGAACCCATTCATCCGGTGAATTTAGAGTCTCCTGAAGGGCAAGTTCCCCTAACTTCTAAATTTTACATTGAGCGATCGCCAGTTGAAGCCCTTTGCTATCGAGAGATTACTCAACCACGAGCATTACTGCGAATTAAAGCCCCCTGTAAGATGGGAAAAACCTCATTAATGGTAAGAGTTTTAGAGGCAGCACAACGACAGCACTTTCAAACTGTTAAAATCAGTTTGAATCGGGCAGGAACCTCTATCTTTAATTCCACAGAACGGTTTTTGCGATGGCTGTGCGCTAACACAGCCCGCCAATTGGGACTAAAAGCTCAGCTGAATGAATATTGGGATGAAGATATGGGAGCACTGGTTAGCGCGACAATTTATTTTGAAACCTATATCCTACAACAAATTCAGACTCCCCTAGTTTTGGCAATTGATGAAGTTAATCAACTGTTTGAGTATCCGACTTTAACCCGAGATGTTTTAGCTTTGTTGCGCTCTTGGCATGAAGAGACCCGTGATATTTCAGTCTGGCGAAAGCTACGATTTGTCATTGTCAATTCCACAGAAGTTTATATTCCAATCAATAGCTATCAGTCCCTATTTAATATTGGTTTAGCAATAGAGTTACCCCCTTTTACATCTTCCCAAGTCGAAGAATTGGCGTTACGCCATGAGTTCAGTTTATCAGAGTCAGAACTGATCCAATTGATGAATCTAGTCAATGGCTTACCTTATCTCGTTCGTTTAGGATTTTATCATTGTACTCAACAGAAGATTAGCGTCAGTCAGTTACTAAAAACAGCAACTCACCCAGACAGTATCTATACTCGTCATCTACATATCCAGGCGGAATTTATCCAGCATTATCCGGATTTAGCAGCAACTTTTGATCAAATCCTTTGTGGGAATCAACCCATTGCAATTGACCCGATAAAAGCGTTTAAATTGAAAAGTATGGGACTCATCTACTTTGATGGTGAACAAGCAACTATTAGTTGTGGTTTGTATCAGCAGTTTTTTCGTCGATACTATAATTTAGCTTACGCCTAAGATCATTCGCTACAATTCCTTAAAGCCCTGTGCCCTTTCTACCTTTTTTGCAGTACTAATTAAAAGTTTTATTTTTAATAAAAATAGATTAACTAAAATTATATGAAATACGAATATTTTGAGGTAATCGGCGATTTGTTAGATGATTTAAGTGGCGATACGGCTGCCGCCGAGCGGAGCCATCGCAGTCCTGGCGATTTTGTAGTTAAACCGATTAATGTTACTTTTGAAGTAGGTTGTCGATTGCCGAATTAAATGTCATCTTGACAAATTAATGCTATATCCTAAATCAGCTTCTAACTTCGTAGTATTAGTACATTGGAAGCCTTCTAGGGATTTCACTACAATCCTTCTACGCTGCCCATTCTTTGCACATTAACTCTGCTTGCTGAAGTACAGTCTGGGTCGCTTTCTCCTGTTTTTCGGGAGGATAGCCATATTTTCGCAGCAGTCGCTTAACGGTTACTTTGAGTTTTGCTCTAACACTTTCTTTCTGCGTCCAATCAATCGTAGCATTGCGCCGAATCGCTTTAACCAACTCTTGCGCTATTTGTTTGAGGGTATCATCTCCTAACACCTGAACTGCACTATCATTGACTTCAAGAGCATCATAAAACGCCACCTCATCATCTGTGAGTCCTAAATTCTCTCCCCTCGCTTGGGCGGCGCGTATTTCCTTTGCTAGTTCGATTAATTCATGAATAACTTGTGCAGTTTCAATGCCTCGATTTTGATAGTTTAAAACCGTATTTTCTAACATTTCTTTGAAGCTGCGAGATTGAATTAAATTAGTTCGGGAGCGCGTTTTTATTTCATCATTTAATAACTTTTTCAATACCTCTAAAGCTAGGTTTTTCTGCGGTAAGTCTCGAACTTCTGCTAAAAATTCATCGCTTAAAATCGCAATATTGGGGGTATTCAGTCCAGCAGCAGAGAAAATATCAACGACTTGATCGGAAGTAACCGCATTAGAAACAATCTGTTTGATAGCTACATCTAAATCTTCAGGGCTTTTTTCGCTATTCGTGGTATGTTTAACTAACGCAACTTTAATCGCTTGAAAAAATCCGACTTGATCTCGAATTGCAATTGCCTCATCAGTACTACTCACCAACGCAAACCCTTTGTTTAGTTCAGTTACCGCTTTAACATAACGAGTTTTGCCGTCTTCTTGCCCTAAGATAAAATCCATTGCTTCAGGAATGATCGAAACACGCCCAGTAGCAGAACCCGTAAAAAAGCGGTGATAATCAAACCCATCATACATCCGTTTAACCGTTTCGTACTTCTCCTGCATCAGTTCTAACGCGATCGCTGTCGGAATCCCAGTTTCTTTCTGATCCCCTTTTGTGTAAGCCTTGAGGGCATCTTTCAGCGGGTCTGCAATCCCCAGGTAATCCACTACCAGTCCGCCCGGTTTATCCTTAAATACACGGTTCACACGGGCGATCGCCTGCATCAGGTTATGACCTCGCATCGGTTTATCAACGTAGAGAGTATGCAGACATGGGGCATCAAACCCAGTTAACCACATATCCCGTACAATCACTAATTTTAAATCAGAATTATAATCTTTAAATCGCGTTGCTAACGCCTTTCTGCGGCTTTTATTGCGAATGTGGGGTTGCATTCTGGCAACATCTGCCGCGTTACCCGTCATCACAACTTTAATTGCGCCTTTATCATCTTCTTCATCATGCCATTCTGGGCGTAATTTAGCGATCGCTTCGTAGAGATCAACACAAATACGACGACTCATACAAACGATCATTCCTTTGCCGTCAATACTGGCTAGACGATTATCAAAGTGTGTGACAATATCTTTAGCGATTTGCTGGATACGTTTTTCTGAACCCACCAACGCTTCTAGTCGCGCCCATTTACTCTTGAGTTTTTCCTTCGTTGAGGTTTCTTCCGTTTCGGTGACTTCCTCAAAGTCTGCGTCAATATAAGGTCTTTCGCTGTCGTTGAGTTCGATTTTTGCTAGTCTGCCTTCGTAATAGATTTTTACTGTTGCCCCATCTTCTACCGCTTGCTGGATATCGTAAATATCAATATATTCTCCAAATACAGCAGCAGTACTTTTATCATTCAATTCTATCGGAGTTCCGGTAAACCCAATAAAAGAAGCAGCAGGTAAAGCATCCCGGAGATATTTAGCAAAGCCATAAGCAATATAAGACTCGTCGCTATCTTGTTTTTGTATAACTTTCGCATCTAACCCATATTGGCTGCGGTGGGCTTCATCCGCAATAAAAATAATGTTGCGACGTTGTGAAAGGGTGGGGTAAGCTTCACCTGGGGTGGGAGAAAACTTTTGTATGGTGGTAAAAACAACTCCCCCAGATGCCACTTGTAACAGTTGCCGTAAATGTTCCCGGTTTTCTGCTTGGACTGGATTTTGCCTTAGTAAATCTGCACTATTTGCAAAGGTAGAAAACAGTTGATTGTCTAAATCATTTCTATCGGTTAAAACAACTAATGTTGGATTATTTAAGGCGGGATGTTGGACTATTTTTCCGGCATAAAATGTCATCGTTAAACTTTTACCGCTACCCTGGGTATGCCAAACCACCCCAACTTTTTTATCTCCCGCTTCAGCAGTCGCCGAAACCGTCGAAACTATCGCTTTATTGACCGCGTGATATTGATGATAGCCTGCCATCTTTTTAGTAATATTATCCCCGTCTACTTCAAACACAATAAAATAGCGCAGAATATCCAATAGTCTATTTCGTTCAAATACCCCTTTAATCATTACCTCAAGTTCGGGTTGTTTTCTGGGGGCTAATGTTTCCCCATCTATTGTCCGCCAGGGCATAAACCATTCCCAATTTGCCGTCAGTGTCCCGACTCTGGCTTCTGTCTGCGGGAACATCACCAACGTAATACTTGTATTTTTCACCCTTGAAACCACCTCCTATTGCAAAGTTTCCAGGAGTAAGAAGTATATCTCCAGGTGGAGAATCACGAAAAAACTCTCCCTTAAAAGCATAGCCATGTTTTATTTCTATTAGCTCATCAAGGGATATCTCAGTTATCCAATTAGATATCACAACCTAATCCTCCTAAGCTATGGCGGATCTCTTTTTCCAACCTAGCCGACTCTTTGAACTGTTCATTCAACGTAATAGTTAACCGCTGCATCTTCTCCTCCTCTGAACTCTTCAAAAAGTTACCTCTTCTATAATCTCAACTCTCCTACAACTAAAATTTGCAGCTCAGTAACTCTTTTTAAACCAGCATCATTAGTCAAAAAAGCATCACATTGAGATAAGATAGCTGTCGCTATTTGCAGAGCATCTGGTAACTTTAATCCGTAAATACTCCGTAGTTCAGAGGCTTTCACAGCAATCTCAGAATCAATACACACCATCTCTATCTCTCTGTTATTCGTCAAAAAATCAATAAAATTTTTCTGGATTTGAGCTTGGTTGAGTTTTACAGGCATAACTAGGCATTCAGCTAGTGTTATGGGAGAAACAATTGCTGGAATGTTTCTAGATTTTAAACCTTGAAAAAAAACATCCACAATCGAAAAGAAGTTAGTCGAACCCTCAATATAGTAAATTAAAGGTGCGGTGTCTAGGAAAACCTTTGAAATATTATTCAGGATATCTGTAATCTTGTTCAATTTTATTTAAATCCTTGCTCTCTTTCTTGCCAGTCCTGACGAAGTTCAGTAACCCAATTTTGAGCATCAATTCCAGAAAGTTGATTTGAGGCAATTCCCCGAAAGTCAGTAATACTATATTTATTAACTGAAACAGGCATTTCTGAATGACTTAAATTCTCAGCAATACGGCTAATTAATTGTAATCGTTCTGCGATGCTGAGTTGTTCTGCTTGTTCGATTAATTCCTCTAATGTCAGACTCATAAACCTAAACTCCTTAAGTTTTCTCGAATGGCTGTTTCTAGTTTGGCACTTTCTTTGAACTGTTCATTCAACGTAACAGTTAACCGCTGCATCTTCTCCTGGAATGGTTCATCATCATCTTCAACTTCTTCTGCCCCCACATATCGTCCTGGCGTGAGAACATAACCGTGAGTTTGAATATCTTCTAATGTGGCACTTTTACAAAAGCCGGGGATATCTTCGTATTCTTTACCGTTGCGCCAAGCATGATAAGTATCGGCAATACGCTTAACTTCTTCATCGGTTAATTCGCGATGGACTCTATCAATTAAATTCCCTAATTTTCTGGCATCGATAAATAAGGTTTCGCCTCGGCGGTTTCTAAACTGACCATTTTTCTTACTTTTAGCAAGAAACCATAAACAAGCCGGAATTTGGGTGTTGTAGAATAACTGACCGGGAAGGGCAACCATACAATCAATTAAGTCTGCATCTATAATACTTTTACGAATCTCTCCTTCACCCGATTGATTTGAACTCATCGAACCATTCGCCAGGACAAACCCCGCTAAACCAGAAGGGGCAAGGTGTGAGATTATATGTTGCATCCAGGCATAGTTAGCGTTGCCTTTGGGTGGGATACCATATTGCCAGCGGATATCTTCTCGTAGGCGATCGCCGCCCCAATCACTTATATTAAAAGGAGGATTTGCTAGGATAAAGTCGGCTTTTAGGGTTTTGTGTTGGTCGTTATGAAATGAGTCTGCATTGCGAGTTCCCAGGTTACCTTCTATACCGCGAATCGCTAGATTCATTTTACACAGTTTCCAGGTTGTCGGATTAGATTCTTGACCGTATATTGAGAGATCTCCGATGCATCCACCGTGGGCGAGGACAAACTTTTCTGACTGTACAAACATTCCCCCTGAACCGCAACAGGGGTCATAGACACGGCCTTTGTAGGGTTCTAGCATTTCGACTAAAAGCTGTACAACGCAGCGAGGGGTATAAAATTGTCCGCCGTTTTTGCCTTCGGCGCTGGCAAATTGTCCGAGGAAATATTCATAGACTCGCCCTAGAATATCTTGTGAACGGCTTTGTTCATCCCCTAAACCAATTGTGCCGACTAAATCAATTAGTTCCCCCAGTAGCCGTTTATCGAGGGCTGGTTTACCATAATCTTTCGGCAGTATACCTTTGAGAGAGGGGTTTTCTGTTTCAATGATAGTCATCCCTTCGTCTATTCGCTGACCAATTTCGGGTTGCTTGGCGTTGGCTTGTAGGAATGACCACCGCGCCTGTTTGGGGACATAAAATATATTTTCTGCTAAATATTCGTCTCGGTCTTCTGGGTCGGCGTATTCATCGGCTACGAGTGTGTCGTAGAGTTCGATAAAGGCATCCGAGATATATTTGAGGAAAATTAAGCCTAAAACAACGTGTTTATATTCGGCTGCGTCTAAATGTCCTCTGAGTTTATCAGCAGCTTGCCATAGTTTCTCTTCAAAGCCTAATTTGGCGCTATTATCTTTCTTCTTATTACTCTTCTTCGTTGGCACGCTGGGTACTCCCTAACTGAGGCATCCACCATCTTACTGTGTTGTGAGGTGAAGTCGCAAAATTAGAGTGTAATCAGCAATGATAAAATATTATCACCCTAGCGCGTATTGCTATATCAAATTCCCCTTTTCTTAAAGCCCCCAATATTGGGGGTTTGGGGGCTAAGGCTAATTATAAAATATGCGGATGAAAGGACTTGAACCTTCACTTCCGAAGAAACTAGAACCTAAATCTAGCGCGTCTACCAATTCCGCCACATCCGCTTTTGCTAACATCCGATTATAACACAGATGCTTGCAATTAAACAATATAGTAGAGACGTAGCATGCTACGTCACCACAGGGGTCAGGAATGCCAACTTAATCCCTCGCCTATTGCCTTAATAATAATCCTGAATTGCCTTAACTTCTAACGGTTGTGACTTCAAAGACCGGATGGCTTCAACGGTTGCTTTTGCCCCAGCGATAGTCGTAATAATCGGGATTTTATACGCTAAAGCGGAACGACGGATTAAAATACCGTCAGCGCGGGCTTCTTCACCGGAAGGCGTTATCACACACAATTGCACATTTTCGTTTTTGATGGCATCGAGAATATTAGGGCGGCCTTCATGCAACTTTAATTCTAAGTCTACTTTTACGCCATGATCCCATAATACGCTACGGGTTCCAATCGTTGCTGTGACTTTAAAACCTAATTCTAAAAAGTCTTTCACAACTGGAATAACAGCTTCTTTATCCCGGTTATTCATCGAGACAAATACAGTTCCCGATAAGGGCAATTTCTGGCTGGCGGCTAATTCTGCTTTCGCAAAGGCTTTACCAAAGTCAGTATCAATTCCCATGACTTCCCCAGTTGACCGCATTTCTGGCCCCAATAAAACATCAGTTCCTTGGAATTTAGCAAAGGGTAATACTGCTTCTTTCACCGATACATGACTGGGGATTTTTTCTTCGGTAAATTGTAATTCTTTTAACGTTTTACCCGACATCACTCGCGAGGCTAACTTCGCTAGCGGGACTCCTATCGCCTTGGAAACAAACGGAATAGTACGAGAGGCGCGGGGGTTGGCTTCCAGGATATAAACCTGTTCTCCTTGGACGGCAAACTGAATATTCATTAAGCCAATAACATTTAACGCCTTGGCAAGTTCAATGGTTTGACGGCGGATGGTTTCCATTGCTTCGGTAGGTAAAGACTGTACCGGAATAGAACAAGCCGAGTCCCCGGAGTGAATACCCGCTTGTTCGATATGTTCCATAATGCCGCCAATAACCACATTACCCTCAGCATCGGCAATGGCATCAACATCCACTTCAATCGCATTTTGTAAGAACTTATCGACTAAAATAGGATGATCCGGTTCAACTTGTACGGCATAAGTCATGTAGCGTTCTAATTCTTCATCAGAATAAACGATTTCCATTGCCCGTCCTCCGAGTACATAAGAAGGACGCACCACCACAGGATAGCCAATGCGTTGGGCAACTTTTAACGATTCTTCAAAACTACGAGAAATGCCATTCGGGGCTTGTTGAATATTTAAGTCTCGCAATATTTTTTCAAATCGTTCTCGGTCTTCTGCTGCATCAATTGAGTCCGGTGTTGTTCCCCAAATTTTTGTCTTCAGGTTAGAGGCTTCTAATGCTTTTTCTAACGGGACGGCTAATTTTAATGGGGTTTGTCCGCCAAACTGAACAATAATTCCTTCCGGTTGTTCCGCTTCAATAATATTCAGAACATCTTCTTTGGTTAACGGTTCAAAGTATAGGCGATCGCTGGTATCATAATCGGTTGAAACGGTTTCCGGATTAGAATTCACCATAATAGTTTCATAGCCATCTGCGCGTAATGCATAGGAAGCATGGCAACAACAATAGTCAAATTCGATCCCTTGACCAATACGGTTTGGTCCCCCACCGAGTATCATCACTTTGGGCTTATCTGAGGGTAACATTTCATCCTCAGCCCAATATGTTGAATAATAATAAGGGGTAGATGATTCAAATTCTGCCGCGCAGGTATCCACCATTTTGTAAACAGGTTTAATGCCTAATTCTAAGCGATAAGCCCGCACTTGATCTTCATTGGTTTTTGTAGCAAAAGCAATTTGGCGATCGCTATATCCCAATTGTTTAATTTGCAACATTTCATCAGCACTAAACTGCTGTAAATCTTTGCGTTTGATAAATTTTTCAGTTTGAATTAATTGTTGAAATTTATCTAAAAACCACGGATCAATTCCGGTTAATTCATAAATTTCTTCCACCGACATTCCCAAGATAAACGCTTGGCGAACCGTTAACATTCGGTCAGGATTTGGGGTGCGTAAACCAGAACGAATTACATCTAAATTGGGTAATTTATCATTGCCTTGACAGCCCCATCCAGTTAATCCAGTTTCTAGCGATCGCATGGCTTTTTGAAACGACTCACAGAATGTACCGCCAATAGACATCGCTTCCCCGACAGACTTCATTTGTGTTGTCAGGACAGGTTGTGCGCCGGGAAATTTTTCAAAGGCAAAACGAGGAATTTTTGTTACGACATAATCTATCGTCGGTTCAAATGAAGCCGGAGTTTTCTTCGTAATATCATTACTGATTTCATCCAAAGTATAGCCGACTGATAATTTTGCCGCAAATTTTGCTATCGGAAATCCTGTTGCTTTTGAAGCTAACGCCGAAGACCGAGAAACCCGAGGATTCATCTCAATCACAATCACATCCCCATTCACGGGATTAACCGAAAATTGAATATTAGAACCGCCCGTTTCTACCCCTATTTCTCGGATAATTTTAATCGAAGCATCTCGTAATCGTTGATATTCTTTATCCGTTAAAGTTTGCGCCGGGGCAACCGTAATTGAATCTCCCGTATGAATTCCCATCGGATCGATATTTTCAATCGAACAAATAATTACAACATTATCTGCAAGATCTCGCATCACCTCTAATTCATATTCTTTCCAACCAATTAAAGATTGTTCTACTAAAATTTGAGACACCGGAGACGCATCTAATCCAGAAGTGGCTATTTCTTCATATTCTTCTTGGTTATAAGCAATTCCACCACCCGTTCCCCCCATGGTAAATGCCGGACGAATAATTAACGGATAACTGCCAATTTGCCCAGCAATTTTACGGGCTTCTTCTAAATTATTAGCAATCCCCGAAGGACAACAAGCTACCCCAATTCGTTCCATTGCCTGTTTAAACAATAACCGATCTTCGGCCATTTCAATCGCTTCAAGTTTTGCCCCAATTAACTCAACGCCGTATTTATCCAACGCCCCACTTTTTGCCAACGCCACCGCAACGTTTAAAGCCGTTTGTCCTCCCATTGTCGGTAACAAGGCATCGGGGCGTTCTTTTTCAATTACCTTCTCGACAATTTCCGGCACTAAAGGTTCAATATACGTCCGTTCTGCGGTCTCAGGATCGGTCATAATGGTAGCGGGGTTAGAATTGACCAAAACCACCTCATACCCTTCTTCTCGTAGCGCTTTACAAGCCTGAGTCCCGGAATAGTCAAACTCACAAGCTTGTCCAATGACAATGGGGCCAGACCCGAGGAGTAATATTTTCTT
>CAYNXM010000136.1:0-18764 GCA_964401105.1 uncultured Lyngbya sp.
GCGATCGCTTTCTGGTTTTCATCTCGGAATGATCGGTATTTTTTTAATTTCCCTCATTCTAAGATTTTGGGGACTGAGTCGTTTTAATACGCTAGTTTTTGATGAAATTTATTATGCTAAATTTGGCAACAATTATTTAACACAAACGCCTTTTTTTAATGCTCATCCGCCTCTGAGTCAGTATTTAATTGCGATTGGGATTTGGATCGGATCTCATCTTCCTTTTGGACAAGAAACAGTTAATGATTTAGCAGGTTCAACCCTTTCTACTTGGAGTTATCGCTGGTTTAATGCCTTAACTGGCTCTTTCATTCCGTTAATTGTGGGAGCCATTGCCTATCAACTCACCCATCGACGTAGCTATTGTTTCATCGCCACGTTATTAATGGCGGTTGAGGGTTTATTTTTAGTTGAATCTCGCTATGCTCTCAGCAATATTTATATTGTTTTTTTTGGACTTATTGCTCATTTATTTTTGATTTTAGCATTAAATAACCGGGGAAAGCAACGTTGGATTTATTTAATTTTGTCCGGTATAAATTTCGGGGCAACAGTTGCCGTAAAATGGAACGGTTTAGGCTTTTTACTCGGAATTTATCTTCTGTTAATTGCCATTGGGATAGTACAACGTTTTACATCATCTGATTCTGCTAATTTAACCGTTCAATCTCCTTTACAACGGTTGACAACTTTAACGCTAATTCAATTCTTATTCACTTTAGTTATTCTCCCTATAATTGTTTATATCTTAACTTGGATTCCCCATTTACAACTGAATCCGACTCCGGGATTATGGAAACTTCATCATCAAATTATTACCTTTCATCGCAGTTTAGGAGATGGCACAGAAATTCATCCTTATTGTTCTAAATGGTATACTTGGCCGTTGATGATTCGACCTGTTGCTTACTTTTTTGAAAAGGTTGAAAATATTCAAACAATTGATCCATCTCTTCCACCCCTAGAAAATTCACAATTACCGATTATATATGCCGTTCATGGTATGGGAAACCCTTTATTATGGTGGTTCTCTGTTATCGCTTTACTACTATCTGTATGGATTATATTGAAACGAATTAAAATTTTGTTTAACATAAAAATAAAAAAATTGCCAGGTATTTCCTCTCCTCCAACCCCATTAGAATTACGGCTTTTACCCGTCGCCGAATATTGGATTTTGTTTTATCTTTGTATTAATGCATTTGCTAATTGGTTACCGTGGTCAATTGTATCCCGCTGTACTTTTATTTATCACTACATGGGTACGATTGGATTTACTGTGTTGCTTTTGGCTTGGTGGATTGAACGGTGGCTCTATCATTCTCAAGCTGATTTACGAATGCTGGGATTGGGCTTGATATTTATCATCATTTTGGCATTTTGCTTTTGGTTACCCATTTATTTAGGCTTACCTTTAACTGTAGAAGGATGGAAATTACGAATGGGCTTACCGTCTTGGATTTGAGAATAGATGAAATTTAATGAGTATTAATGAGGTTTTTTAGTAACGGAGTGAGAATGCCGAAAATTATATTAGCAAATTTCATAATTACTCCGGAATAATTGATTTTAATCTTGAAGCTTGATTTAGTGATGAGTTTTATGTTATGTTTTGATTTAAATCAAGACATTTTTTTGATCTCTATCTACTGAGTTAAAACACTAAACGGGTAGAAGAGAAATCGTTTGAATTTCTTATACAAGAGGGCTTCCATAATGAGCGATGATCAACAAAAAGATAGACTAAAGACCAATGATTTAGAAGCATCGAAAGATTTGAAAGCGATTGCTAAGGCATTAATGGTAAATCTAACCTGGACAATGGCAGGTTTATCGAAAGAAGGCCATTCAGATTCAAAAAATCCTCCTCCTCATCGGAACAATCAGGAAAATTAGAATAGTCTCAAAGATTAACTAATGTGCATCTAATCTTTATACTTTTATAGATGATGTTGGCCAGACTGCAGGGGTTTGCTATGTGCTTGAATATAACAGGTCATAGTGATAATACAAGGTGAGGACTCCCTCAGCTTTCCCGACTGAATTGAAAGTCCCAATAAAATTTTTTTTTGAAAATCTATTGACATTCTGGTTGAAGATCTGCATAATAGTAATTGGCAGCAAAAACAAGGGACTGTAGTTCAATTGGTTAGAGCACCGCCCTGTCACGGCGGAAGTTGCGGGTTCGAGCCCCGTCAGTCCCGTAAAAAAGCACAGCTTACCATTATATAACAGGATAGTATAAAATCTTCATTCTTGGGTTGAAGAATAGTTCTCTTTATGGGAACTGCTGAATCACTCACAGACTCGCTTGATCATAAACTGGGGCTGTGGCAGAATATGAGGCTAAGCTCATGTCCCATGAGTGAACCGTTGACGGATATGGTGTGTGTAGTGGACGAGGAAACAAACATTGCTCAGAGATATGAAGGGCATGACCCGAAAAGCGGGACGGGTTAGGCCTAAGGTTACCCAACGCCTGGGCAGTCGGCAATTTTTAACAGACCAACTGTCAATTAAGTTTAGCCTGTTAACCACATTAGTCCGACGAGACTTAGAGGCCCGCTACAAAGGTTCAATCTTGGGCAATTTGTGGCCGTTACTGAATCAACTGGTTCAGCTACTGATTTATATCTATGTCTTCTCTATTGTGCTTCAGGTGAAGCTAGATATCCAAGGAATGCCACAAGATAGTCAACTGACGTTTGGACTGTGGCTATTTGCTGGACTGGTTCCCTGGTTTGCCTTTACCAATGGACTGACTCAAGCCTCTACATCCGTTGTCGTCCAACCCAACTTAGTAAAAAAGGTGGTTTTTCCATTAGGATTACTTCCCCTTGTTCCCATTTTTTCTACTTTTATAGAAAGTTTATTGGGTTTAATGATTCTGATTGCAACGGTGGTTTTCTCCTCACAAACTTTGCATCAGACACTCTGGTTATTACCTCTGCTGTGGATTTCTCAACTCTTATTAACGGCAGGTTTAGGTTATTGGACCGCAGGATTAACTGTATTTTTACGAGATATTCCTCAAAGTTTAGGAGTTATTCTTAATCTGTGGTTTTACTTGACTCCGATTGTTTATCCTCTCGCAAAAATTCCGGAATCTTGGCAAGTTTGGATTTTGTGGTTGAACCCGATGACGGCAATTGTAGAAGCCTATCGTGATTTAGTACTGGTGGGTGAAATTCAACATAGTGGAGAACTCGCCACCGCGTCAATTGTCGCTATTATTTTATTTAGTAGTGGATTATGGATTTATCGGCGATTGCGTCCAGCATTTGCTGATGTTTTATAAGCGGAAAGTTGTCCCCGCCTGCGCGAGGATGACAGGTGTCGGTTGACCTCCCGCCAAACTTTTCAAGAAGATTATTACAAAGAATTAATCAATCACCCATGAGTGAACTCGCCGTTTCAGTTACCAATGTTTCTAAGTGTTTTAAGCGATATCGCCATCCGGTTGATCGACTTAAAGAAATCTTTAATCCGAGAAAGAATTTAGCCGAAAAATTCTGGGCGCTACAAAATATTAATCTGACGGTTTATAAAGGACAAACTTTAGGGATTGTTGGGCGCAATGGTTCAGGAAAAAGTACGTTATTGCAAATCATTGTCGGCACTTTAACGCCAACGACAGGAAATGTGCAAGTCAATGGTCGAATTTCGGCTTTGTTAGAATTAGGCAGTGGTTTTAATCCTGAATTTACTGGGCGACAAAATATTTTTTTTAACGGTCAACTATTAGGGTTAACCCACAAAGAAATTGAAGCAAAATATGATGAAATTGTGGCTTTCGCCGATATTGGAGACTTTATCGATCAACCGGTTAAAACCTATTCTAGCGGGATGTATATTCGTCTAGGATTTGCAGTCGCAACCAGCGCCGACCCGGATATTCTGGTAGTAGATGAAGCCCTTTCTGTGGGAGATGAAGCCTTTCAGCGTAAATGTTTTAGCCGAATTCATCAAATTCAAGACCGGGGCGGTACGATTTTATTTGTATCCCATTCCGCTACTTCTGTGATTCAATTATGTGATTCAGCGATTTTAATGGATCAAGGAGAAAGATTAATTCAACATCGCCCTAAACTGGTGATTTCTAAATATCAAAAAATGATTTTTGCTGAAGCAGAAGATGCTAAAAGATTAAGAGAAGAAATTCAGCAAACCCCCTCATTAGAACCGTTACAAGCCAGTCTAAAATCGATTCAATTGTCTACTACTAATATTAATCAGAATGGCGGAGAAACGGATCAAAATAATAGCAGTGAATCAGACTATCAAGAATATTATGATCCGAATTTAAATCCCGATCATCCGATTCGTTATCCATCACGGGGGGCAATTATTACAGATCCCCATATTATGACATTAGATGAGAAGCGAGTGAATCATTTAATTAGTCGGAAAACTTATCTTTATCGTTACACAATAGAATTTATTAAACCGGCTTCTCATGTGCGGTTTGGGATGTTAATTAAAACCGTGAGTGGCTTTGAATTAGCCGGGGCATCTTGTTTGGCAACTTCTAAGTCAATTAAATATATTGAACCGGGGACTAAAATTGCGATTGAATTTGAATTTAAATGTCTTTTATCTCCGAATGTTTATTTTCTCAATGCGGGTGTTTCCGGTATTGTGGATGGAGAATTTACTTATTTAGATCGTTGTATTGATGTGGGGATGTTTCGGGTCCAACCTTGTGAAAGTTCTTGTGTTACGGGTATTGTTGACTTATTGGTTGAACCGAGATTAACCTTGACAACAGAAACATTACAGTCAGAATCTAGAATAGAGGTTTTGTAAATTATAACGTGGATAAAAATAGAATTTTAGGTGTTGAGAATAATCCTGTTGTTGATGCTATGATTCAGACTTTAGCACCAAATCCATCTACTTTTAAATCTGCGATCGCATCGACCGATGAGATGTATTTTTATCATCTAAAAGATATCGATCATCAGATTAATAATACGGCTTTACTTTCTTATTATTTGCTGGGATACTCTATTTTTTCGACTGTTAAACAAATTATTAATCAGCATTTTGGTAGCTTTGATAAACTCTCTTATTTCCTCGATTTTGCCTGTGGTTATGGGCGGTTTACCCGATTTTTAATTCAAGCCTTGCCTGCTGAAAAAATTTGGGCTAGCGATATTTATACCGAAGCGGTTCAATTTCAACAGGAATATTTGGGTGTGAATGGCATTCACTCTTGTTTAAACCCTGAAGATTATTCAGTTAATCAACAATTTGATTGTATTCTTGCCAGTTCTTTATTTAGTCATCTTCCCGAACAGACATTTAAACAATGGATGAAAAAACTCTATAATTTAACTCATCCAGACGGGGTATTTATTTTTAGCGTTTTAGATGAAATCACGACTCCGGAAGGGGTAGAAATGCCACCAGACGGATTTTTATTTAGTTCTGATACCAGTGAAAGTCGTTCTCTCAATAAACAAGATTATGGTACAACTTATGTGACTGAATTTTATCTTCGTCAGTTACTGCATCAACTCAGTAACGGCAAAGCAACAGTGTATCGCTTTCCCCAGGGTTGGGGTCAATATCAAGACTTGTATATTGTGACTCAAGATGCGGCTTCAAAGTTATCCCAATTCACCCTGTCTCAGCCACCTCGCGGTAGTTTAGACGGTTGTTATCTCAACTCTGAGGGGAGACTTTGTTTAAGTGGTTGGGGGGCTGATTTTAACCCAGGAGGCCAGGTGGAAGGAGTTGAAATTATTATCAATCAACAGGTGATACAAACCCTCAAGCCCTCAGTTTCCCGTCCGGATGTGGCGGATAATTTTCAACGCCCTGATATCCTCAATTGTGGCTGGCATTGTCAACTGCAACCGCAACAATTTCACCTGGATGATACGATTTTAGTTAGAATCAAGAATCACTTGGGCGATTTCTGGGTGATTGATGTAGACATTGTCAAATGCTTAATTCCTCGGAAGCGACTTGAAGGTCAACTGGCGTTGACAGAAAGCGTGTTGCAGCAAGCCGAAGCTAAAATTCAAGCAATGGAGAGGACGATATTTTGGAGAGTGAGACGAAAATGGTTTAAACTATTGCCTGCATTGGGTAAGTCTACAATTGACATTCTTGACCGAAAATAAGCGGGATACAAGCCCCGTCCCCCGACTGCACTCTTGGCAGGCTTCACTTCGGGCCGGCTTAAATCTCCTTGCACAAAACTTAAATATGCGTGTTATACTACTGCTATACGCCAGTCAACCAAGCGTCAAATGATAGTTTATGAATTTAAAGTAAAAGGCAAACCATACCAATATCAGGCAATAGATGAAGCGATAAGAACAGGTCAGTTTATTCGCAATTCATGTTTAAGATATTGGATGGATAATAGAAGTTTAGGGAGAAAAGAGTTGTATCGATACAACACTGAACTCCGAGCCATGTACGCTTTTGCCAAAGATCTAAACTCTCATGCTTGTCAGGCTTCTGTAGAACGATGTTGGTCAGCTATTGCTCGATTTTTTGAAAACTGTAAGAAGCAAGTTCCCGGTAAAAAGGGTTATCCAAAATTTAAAAAGAATTCTCGTTCTGTAGAGTACAAGACTAGCGGATGGAAGCTTTTAGACCCTAAACACATTCAATTCATTGATAAGAAAGGGATAGGAAAGCTCAAGCTAGTTGGAACTTGGGATTTAGCTTTTTATTCGGTTGAGCAGATTAAACGAATAAGATTAGTTAGGCGTGCAGACGGATATTATTGCCAGTTCTGCATCAGTGTAGACGTAAAAGTTGAAACTAAACCCACCAAAAGAAATATTGGTTTAGACGTTGGCTTGAAAGAATTCTACACAGATTCAGATGGTAATACTGAACCTAATCCAAGATTCTACAGAAAAAGCGAGGAACGGATGAAGTTTTATCAGCGTCGAGTTTCTTGTAAACATATTGGCAGTGCTAATCGTTCAAAAGCCATTAATAAACTAGGGCGAGTACACCTTAAAATAAGTAGGCAACGTGAAGAACACGCTAAAAGAATAGCGCGTTGCGTCATCCTATCTAACGATCTGGTCGCTTATGAAGATTTGAGGGTTAAGAACTTAGTAAAAAATCATTGTCTCGCTAAGTCTATTAATGATGCAGGTTGGTATCAATTCAGAAAATGGTTAGAGTATTTTGGAATGAAGTTTAGCAAGGCAACGGTAGCTGTTGGTCCGGCTTATACGTCTCAAAACTGTTCTAATTGTGGTACTACGGTCAAAAAATCATTATCTACTCGGACTCATGTTTGCAAATGCGGGTGTGAGTTAGACCGCGATACGGCTGACGCCACGCTCCGCGAACATAATGCAGCTATCAACATTCTGAATTCTGCCTTGGGTACTATAGGGCATATAGGAACCCGGGTTATGGACCCGTTCGCGGAGCGTGGTTTTAACCGTAACGCTTCTGGAGATTTAAGCGCTACTGTTTTAGGCGTTAAGCCTGATTCAGCAACTTAGGTCTGTGAAGGAAGAATCCCCGCCCTTAAGCAGGCGAGGGAGTGTCAACCAACTGTTAGACAATCTGATTCTGAGTAATATTATCACTCCTGCGACTGCATTTCTCATGGGAGAATTATCAGGACAAATTAGAAGCTATGAATCAATCGCAAAGTCAATCCCCTGTTTTCATTATAACTGGAATGCATCGCTCGGGAACCTCATTAACGGCTTCTTTACTTCAGAGTGTGGGAGTCAATATTGGCAAGCGGTTAATCGGGTCAAATTACGGTAATGTTAGAGGACATTTTGAGAATATTGATTTTGTTGATTTTCACAAACAGGTTCTGCAAGAGAATCATTTGGATGAATTAGGATGTATCACTCAAGATCAAATTCGGATTGAAGAACATCAGCTTCAACAAGCTAAAGAAATTATTAAAAACAATCAAAGTTTTGAGAATCCTTGGGGTTGGAAAGATCCAAGAAGTACCCTGTTTCTAGATTTATGGTATCAACTGCTGCCAACAGCCAAATTTATATTTGTTTATCGTTCTCCTTGGGAGGTAGCCGACTCTCTATATCGTCGGGCAACAGATTCAGTTATTTTAAATCAGCCGGAATTAGCGATTCAAACTTGGCGTTTTTATAATCAAAAAATATTAGACTTTTACGCGAATCACTCCGATCAATCTGTTTTAGTTAATGTTTATAAAGTGGGAGAGAAATCCCAAAATTTAATACAGGAAATTCAAGAAAAGTTTGAATGTTGTCTGAAATATCCTCAAAGCAAAAATTTTGATGCCTCTTTGTTAGTGGATGATATTTTAGAGACTAATCGTCCTCACTTGATTAAACAGTGTTTTCCAGATGTGATTGATTTATATTTACAATTAGAAGCCATTGCTAATCCTTTTGACCGGGGACTGACTGCGGCAGAATCCGATATTTTAAATCAATCTCCTAGTATTACTTGGTTATTTCAAGATTGGTCAGAAGTCAGAAAGCTACAGCGAGAAAAAGAGCAATTTAATGAAACGATTGATTGTTTGATTCACACCGAAACAGAATTGGGTCAAACTCAGTTTAAGTTAGAAAGTATAGAAGTTCAATATCAAGAAGCAAAAACTAAGTTACTGAAAACTGAACAAGAACTGGGAAATAGTCAGTTAAAGTTAGTCGGAACTGAACAAAAAAATCAAGAGGCAATTTTAAAAATTCTTGATTTAGAACAAGAATTAGGAAAAACTCAGGGAGAACTTGAAGGCTTAGAGGTTCAACGCCATCAGGCGGTGGAAAAATTAATTAGGAAGGAAGAGGAGTTAGGACAGACTCAAGGTCAACTGGAAGCGGTAAATCGACAACATCAAGAGATTAGTTCACAATATCAAGAGATTAATTCACAATATCAAGAGATTAATTTACAATATCAAGAAGCTGTTTCTTGGTCTGGGCAAGTGGAAACCCGTTTAGCAGAAACACAATTGAAATTGGCAAGCCTGGAAGTAGAATTAGGACAGTCCCAGTTTAGGCAGCAAGGGGCAGAAGCCCAGTTTCAAGAAGCCAAAGCAAAAGTGTTATCTTTAGAAGCAGAGTTGGGACAAACTCAGCTTTCTTTGGTGCAAGCCCAGGGAGAAATTACAGCGATTAAATCTTCTAAGATTTGGAAGGTTAAGGATAAATGGACTGGGTTTAAACGCTGGGTTCGTCGCTATTTACGTCCTCAATATTTGTTTTCTATTGATACTCCTAGTTCCTGGGAGTTTATTAATTCGGGAAATAGTTTTACTCAGATTGAAGGTTGGTGTTTGTATACGGGTAAACAGACTATTAAAGCTGTACGGGCAAAAATAGGTCAACAAGTTTTTCATGGTAATTTAGGTATTGAACGAACTGATTTAGCTAGGCTTTATCCTGGGATAAGTGAGGCGGGAAATTCAGGGTTTCGCATTCAAATTCAATTACCATTAAGTTCAAAACCGTTACATTTAGAGGTTCAAAATAATCAAGGTAAATGGCATCGTCTGGCGACTTATTCTCTACAAGTTTCATCGATAAAAGCAGCATTTGATGCCCCCACAATTTGGCAACAACGTCCGGGACAAATTTTATTTGCAGGATGGTGTTGTCATCCCACTCATCAAATTACCCGATTGCTGCTATTATGGGATAATAATAATGTAAGCTGTGCCTATGGTTTGCCTCGTAGCGATGTTGGGGCAATTTTCCCAGATTGGGTGGGTAGCCACAATAGTGGTTTTGAGGTGTTGGCAGACTTGCCTCCGGGAAATTGGGACTTACAACTCGAAGCCCAACTCGATAACGGAGAAATCGTTACTTATCCCTACCCAGAACCGCTGCAAGTAAAGCCGGATGGAATTGTTGAAAAAATCGGTAGAAAAGCACAGCAAGCCACAAAATTTATCGCAGCTATTCGTCAACGGGCCAGGGAAAGAAAACAACGTTTAGGCAGAATAATTCCCATGCCGTGGGAAATTCCGGCAATTATTCGGCAAACTCGGCTAATTTATCGTAACACTCAAGCCCCGGCGGTTACGTCTTTGTTACCTCAAGGGTTTCAACTACCAGAAATTGCTGACCCTTACGAAGCTTGGTTGAGGGTTAACCCCTGGACACCCAGACGACAAGCCGAACTGCAACAACGCTTAGAGAATTACGGTGAAACGGAATTACTGAAAATTTCGGTAATTATGCCCGTGTATAATCCGCCCATTGACTGTTTAGAGAAGGCAATTAATAGCGTGATTAACCAAGTATACCAGAATTGGCAACTGTGTATTGCTGATGATTGTAGTTCTAACCCGGAAGTTGCAGAAACGCTTAACCGACTGGCAGCAACCGATGACCGTATTCAGGTGGTTTTGCGATCGCAAAATGGTAATATTAGTGCGGCAACCAATACCGCCGCAGAATTAGCGACGGGAGAATTCTTGTTATTTTTAGATAACGACGATGAATTGACTGCCGATGCCTTGGGGGAAATTGCCCTTTATATTGCCGAACATCCGGAAACTGATGTCATCTATACCGATGATGACAAAATTGATAGCAATGAAAAACGCTTAGCCCCGCAATTTAAACCAGACTGGTCGCCCCATTTACTCCTATCATACATGTATATCAGCCATGCTTTTGGCGTGAGGCGATCGCTATTTCAACAAGTCGGTGGTTTGCGGTTGGGTTATGAAGGGTCTCAGGATTATGATTTAGCCTTACGAACCACAGAACAAGCCCGTCATATCGGTCATATCCCCTTAGTATTATATCATTGGCGAGCCAGTCCCGGTTCAACAGCAATTTCAGGATCAGAAAAACCGGCGAGTTTTACTGCCGGATGTCAAGGAATACAAGATGCTTTCCAACGGCAAAACATAGATGCTAAAGCGTTTCAGCCGAAATGGGCAAAAGATTTACATCTAGGCATTTTCAGTCATCAATTTCCAGATGACGGCCCTGGGGTGACAATTATTATCCCGACGAAAAATCAACTCAAATTACTTAAAGCCTGTATTGAGTCGTTGCAAAAAACCAGTTATGAAAATTACCATATTTTAATCATTGATAATGAGAGTGATCAACCGGATATCTTAGAGTATTTTAACCAGCTTTCTGATAGTGAAAATATTACTATTTTAAATATTCCCAGTCCAGGTCAATTTAACTTTGCGGCTTTAAATAACCAAGCAGTTGAAGCAGTTGAAACCGATTATATTCTATTTTTGAATAACGATACAGAGGTGATTTCACCCCAGTGGTTAAGTCAGATGATGGGATATGCCCAGTTAGAGAAAGTGGGGGCAGTGGGGGCAAGATTAATTTACCCAGATGATAGGGTACAACACGCCGGAATTATCCATGGACTGCATCATGGTTTAGCAGGTCATGCCTTTAAATTAACTCATAAAGATGACTTTGGTTATTTGGCTTATTCTAAAGTATTACGTAACTATTCAGCAGTTACTGCGGCTTGTTTATTAACTCCCCGTGAGTTATTTTTAGAACTGGGAGGATTTGATCGACATCAATTTGGTGTAGCCTATAATGATGCTGATTATGGATATCGTTTAACAGAACAAGGTTATTATTGCGTTTATTGTCCCGATGCCCAATTGGTACATAAAGAAGGTACATCCAGGGGCTTCAAAGATAATCCTCAAGAAGTTGCTGATTTCCGTCGTAAATATGCCGATAAAATAGATCTTTTTTATAATCCTCACTTATCTCAAAGTAACGAATGGTTTCAAATTAAACCCCGGCATTTTACGATAGGCAAGACTGCAATTAAGCCTCGTGTTTTAATGTGTAGTAATGCTTTAGAATATACAGGCGCCCCATTACATCAATATGAAATAGCGGTTAAATTAGCCAAAGAAAATAAAATTGAACCTATTATTTTATGTTGTTCAGATGGGCCGTTGCGACAAGCTTATGAACAACATAATATTCAAGTCATTGTTACGGAACATCCTTTAATTAATGTTTACCCGTCAGAAGCTTATGAAACGGCATTACAAGCTTTTGCAGAAGAATTACAATTGCATCAATATGATGTAATTTATGCCAATACTTTAGAGAACTTCTTTATGGTAGACTGTGGGTCGAAAATAGGCATTCCTTCAGTATGGAATATCCATGAAAGTGAACCCTGGCAGACTTATTTCGATGGGTTTGGTTCAGATATTGCAACGAAAGCGTTAAACTGTTTCAAATTTCCTTATCAAATTATTTTTGTTGCCGATGCTACTCGCAACTTATATTTACCATTAAATAGCCATCATAATTTTACTGTCATTCATAATGGTATGGATGTGAAGCAATTCCAACAAACCGCCAAAACCTGGACAAGAAGCGCCGCCCGTGAAGCCTTAAAATTACAAGAAACCGAGATAATGATATTGCTACTCGGAACAGTTTGTGAACGCAAAGGACAGCAAGACTTAATTAAAGCCTTAACTGATTTACCCCCAGAATGGTATCCTCGAATTCGTTGTTTCATTGTTGGCGATCGCCCCAGCCTATATAGTACCGAATTATCCCAACTGGTGCAACAACTTCCCGAAGAGTTACAAAGTCAAATTACCATTATTCCAGAAACCCCAGAAACCCCAAAATATTATCAAGCCGCCGATATATTTGTTTGTACCTCTCGCGTTGAAAGTTATCCCCGCGTCATCCTAGAAGCAATGGCGTACAATTTACCAATTATTACAACTCCGGTATTTGGTATTCCTGAACAAGTTCGGGAAAATGTTAATGCTTTATTTTATACTCCAAACCAACCAGAAGAACTCTGTAACTGTATAATTTCGTTACTCGAAAATCCAGTAAAATGCCAAAAATTCGCAGAGAATGCTAAATATGTCTTAGACTCCCTCAATAGCTTCGAGGAAATGACACAAGCCTATTTAGAAATCTTCCAAGAAGCCGATTTAATCAATCCTCATCCACGTCAAATTATTGCAGAAGAAATTGACCCCATAGAGGAACCCGTAGAAACTGTAATTCAACCGAGTATTGAACCTGAAAATACAGCCGCTGATAAAAGCTATTGGGAAACAAATCCCACCGCCGCAACCGCCAGTCAATGGGTATCTAATCCTATCGTAGAAGAAGTCTTACATCAACGAATGTCAGGCGGACAAAGTAAAAAATATTGGCTACGATGGTTAATTGAAGATTATTTTGCTAATCGAAAATTTGACAATATTTTATCTTTAGGATGTGGCATCGGCAACCACGAGATTTTAATGGCAGAATTGCAATTTGCTAAAGAAATCGATGCATTTGATTTTTCAGAAGCCTCATTAAATATTGCCCGTGAAGCCGCAAAAACTGCTAACGTTAATATTAACTTCTACCAAGATGATTTTAATATCTTTAATTTAAATAATGGCAAAAAATACGATATTGCCTTTTGTTCCGGTTCCTTGCATCATGTTAAAGAATTAGAACGATTCCTCGAAATTGTTCACCGTTCGCTTAACCCAGAAGGCTACTTTATTATTAATGAATATATCGGAGATATCTACTGTATTTATAACCAGAAACAAGTCGATTTAATCAATCGTTTGTATTACTGCTTCAATCAAATATTAAAATCAGGACTACGAGAAGAATTAATTAATCCAACGATTCATCAAGTCTTTGCCACAGACCCCTCAGAAGCCGTTCGTTCTAAACTGATATTACCCTTTGTTCAATATTACTTTGATATTGAGGTTTATAATCCCTTTGGTGGCGGAATATTACATCCCCTTTATCCCTTACTCGACCATAACAAACTCTCTGAAGATGCCAAAGGCGAAACCATAGTCCGTTTATTATTAGAATTTGAACAGATTTTGATGGAAATTCCTGGTGGCTTAGAAACGGATTTCTGTTTATGTATTATGCGTCCGAAAAAGATGTAGAATAATTATATGATTTCAGAAGAAAACAATAAAAAATCTAACTATAACCCGCCTCATTTTATCATTATTGGTACGCAAAAAGGCGGAACGAATTCCTTGTATCATTACTTAATTCAACATCCTCAAATTATACCTGCCACTCAAAAAGAGATACACTATTTTAGTTTAAATTATCAACAAGGATGGCAATGGTATCAATCTCATTTTCCGGCTGAAGCTGATGGAAAAAATTATATCACAGGAGAAGGTTCTCCTTATTATTTATTCCATCCCCAAGTCCCCCAAAGAGTTTATCAAAGTTGCCCAAATGCTAAATTAATTGTATTATTAAGAAATCCAGTAGACCGGGCAATTTCTCATTATTACTGGGAAGTGAAACTGGGATTTGAATCTCTATCATTTCCCGCCGCAATTACCCAAGAAAATCAACGACTAACTGGAGAAATTGAAAAGTTAGAACAAGATTCTAATTATTATAGCCATAACCATCAACATTTTAGTTATCTTAGCCGTGGAATTTATATCGATCAACTGCAACGATGGTTTAAATTTTTTCCGAAAAAACAGTTTTTGTTCTTGCCAAGTGAAACCTTTTATGATAATCCTAACAAAGTTGTTAATCAGGTTTTTCAATTTTTAGGGTTAGAATCTTACGTTCTACCTGAATATCCCGTGATTAACGCGAATGCTTATCCTCAAGTGAGTTCGACACTCCGTCAAAAATTAATAGAGTATTTTCAACCTTATAATCAACAATTCGCTAATTTATTAAATATAAACTTTAATTGGAATCTACCTCAAATTAAACAGATGAATAAAATAAATTATGAAGGGGCTTGGAATGACTATGTACAGAATTGGCAAAAAACTGATGATCAACAAACCTATCCCGGTGATGAATGGATTGGTAAAGCGGCTGGGGCAGCAAAATCTTTAGCCGAATATGAAAGTTTAATTGAACAGAAATTTATTAAACCCTATATTCAAAACCATCAAACTGTATTAGAAATTGGCATTGGGGGTGGCAAAACCGCTGCATTATTATTGAAATATTGTCAAAATCTCATTTGTGCTGATATTTCTCAAAATATGATTAATATTACCCGCGAAAGATTAGGAGAAGATCGCGTCAGTTATGTTAAATTAAACGGCTTAAACTTAGAAGGAATTAAACCTAGTTCTGTCGATGTTTGCTTTTGCTATGATACGATGGTTCATATCGAACCTCGAGACATTTTTAATTATTTAACTCAAATTCCAGTATTGATGACAGGAGAACGTCTTTGCCTATTTCATCATACCAATATATTGAGTGATTTAGGCTGGCAAAAATTCCTACAAGATTGGGATAAAAACCTAATGGGACAACGTCATGGCACCGCTTTTTCTGTGATGACAGATTCCATGATGGAAAAATTCTTAACCCATCTCAATTACAAAATCATTCATAAAGATACCCAAACTGTTCCCCGTGATTGTGTTTGGATTTGTCAAGCCCCGATCGAAAACTAAAGTATTCTTGATACAATACTGTTAATTTGGGATTACGAAGAAGACGACTTAAAAATGCAAGCATTATTTTTACATCCCAACTTTCCCGCCCAATATCGCCATATTATCACTGCTTTAGGAGCCGATCCCAATAATCGGATTGTCTTTGGAACCAAAAATGAGCGTCCTGAGTGGAAAATTCCTGGCGTAAAAAAAGCCTTATTTAAACCCAGTCGAGATCCGAGTCCTCAAACCCATCAATATGTCCGTAGCCTGGAAGCGGCTGTTCTGAATGGACAAGCCGTTTTTCGGATGGCTGAACAACTCAAAGCCCAAGGGTTTGTTCCGGATATTATCTGCGGCCATTCCGGCTGGGGGCCAACCTTGTTTGCCAAAGAAATCTTTCCCGATACGCCCCTACTGTGTTACTTCGAGTGGTTTTATCATTCTAGGGGATCGGACGCTGATTTCGACCCCGCAGACCCCCTTAGCGTCGATGATATGGCACGAATTCGGGTGAAGAATACCCCCATACTGATAGATGTCTATTCCTGCGATTGGGGCTTATCTCCGACTCAGTGGCAGCGATCGCAATTTCCCACCGAACTCCAAACCAAACTATCCGTGATTCATGATGGAGTCGATACCACCTATTTTAAACCCAACCCTGGGGCAAAACTGGTTCTGCCCAATCATGATTTATCCCATGTCGAAGAACTCGTCACTTATGTGGCGCGGGGAATGGAACCCTATCGCGGTTTCCCCGAATTTATTGAAGCAGTGGCTTATATTCAAGAAAAACGACCCAACTGTCATGTCGTCGTCGTCGGTTCAGAACGGGTGTGTTATGGCAAATCCTTACCCGATGGCCAGTCCTATAAAGACTATATGCTGAAGAAAATAGAACTGGATATGTCTCGGATTCACTTTGTCGGGCCACTCCCCTACGGTCAATACCTGCAAGTGATCCAAGCCTCCGATGTTCATATCTATCTCACCCGGCCGTTTGTGTTGTCTTGGTCTATGATTGAATCGATGTCTACAGGATGTCTGGTAGTGGGATCTGATACAGCCCCAGTGCGAGAAGTGATCGAAGATGGGAAAAATGGTTTATTGGCTAACTTCTTTGCCCCCAAAGAAATTGCAGACCGAGTCTCGGAAGTCCTAGACCACCCTGACCGAATGGCTGCGTTGCGTCAAGCCGCCCGTCAAACCGTACTAGAACGCTATGATTTAACCAAGCTATTATCCCAGCAATTGCAACTGATTACAGAAGTTGCCAATCGTTCGTTACCCGCCAAGGTGGGTTGGCTTGAACCGCGATCTCGTCTTGACTTTTAACCCATGACAGCAGATCCTAATGGAACCTTCAAGTTGTTCTTGCGTCTCAACTTCTAGAGTACGAACAAATATCATTTTTTCTATCTCTTGATGCGCGATCGCGCAGAACTGCTTGAGAAGCACTTCCGACCGTAGCGCATTTTAGAGTAATGATTAAAAGACAAGTCAAGGACAATTTCTTTTGTAACAGATAATAATAAGATCTGAGCAATACATACAATTGACTGACTACACTGTTTAGACAAGACTCTCAACAAGGGACTAGACTTGCTGAGGGCTGAGTGTTAAACTACAGCCGAACAAATCATGGTGTTTTAGGCAGTGTCGTTAGTCCCAACGGCTCAAGAACATCATTGCAGAGGAGTGAAACATCAATGACATCAACAACCAGTCCACTAACTTTAACTCCAGGGCCTGATTCATTCGATCAGGACGTTGCGTTTGCTCCCAAACCTGATACGATTCTAGGCTTATCTGGAAACGATACAATTTTCTCCTCAACTTTAGGTGGTAGCGCCGTTGAGGGGAATGATGGTAATGACTTTCTCATCTCCCGCGGTCCAAATGACACTCTATTTGCCGGCCCTGGGAATGACTCTTTACGCGCCCTCAATGCCGGTAGTCGCCTCGTGGGTGATGATGGTCGGGATACCTTAACCGCTGACTTAACCGCTACCCTCTATGGTGCAGCCGGACGGGACTCTATACTCGGTCTTGCTGGCGGAAACGTTTTGTTTGGTAACCAAGACCAAGATACAATTCTCGGGGGCTTGCAAGGAAATGACTCCATCTACGGTGGAAAAAATAATGACCTGATTGGTTTCTTCGATGCTACAGGTAATAGTAACCTAGGGTTCGATGTTAACCTCAGTGGCAGTGGTGCTAATAACGGTAATAACTTTGTTGCCGGTAACCTGGGATCTGACAGTATTGTCGGGATTGGTAACGGCGATCGGCTATATGGGGGTCAGGATGACGACTCTGTCACGGGTGTGGGTAGCAACACCTACATTGCAGGGGATGTCGGTAACGATACCGTTTCTGTTATTAACCCCGTCTCCTCCACTGCTGTTATTCCAGGCCAAGCCGTTCAAACTGCCTCTGTTCCTGTTACTCAAGTGACTTTGACAGGTGGCGAGGGTGATGATATTGTTCGTGGGGGTGTCGGTCTTTTCCGTGAAGGTAACAACTTCTTAGACGGCGGTGCTGGCAACGACACAGTCGAGGGTTTTGCCTTTGAAGATTCCTTAACGGGTGGCGGCGGTGATGACCTGATCACAACTGGCGCATTAGATGTTACCACCACACAAGGTATCTCATCTCAATTAATCGGTGTTGTCGGCAGTAGCACCCTAGATGGTGGCGATGGCAACGATACCCTCAACGCTGCTTATGAAACTGACTATATCGTCGGTGGTGCAGGGAATGATAGCATTACGGGTTCTTTTAGCGTCATCGAGGCAGGGGATGGTAATGATACCCTCGATGCTACAGCTTTTGTCCGTCAGTTCAGCAATCCAATTGAGGTTAGCCTCTCTGGCGGTGCAGGGGATGACTTCGTGACCGGTGTCACCGTAGCAGATGTCACCAATGTTCTCGATGGTGGGGCTGGAAACGACACAATTGTTCTCACTTCCACAGGGGATCAACTCCTGTCTGGCACTGCCAACATCGAAGGAAGCGATAGTATCTTCGCCGGAGGTATTAATCCCGGAACCAGCACATTCCTATTGGTTGATACCCTAGGAAATAACCAAATTGTCGGAAGCGATGGTAATGACAGTATCCGCACAGGCAGTGGTGCAGACTTCCTCGTGGGTGGAAGCCGGGCGGCTGGGGTAGCAACCTCCGGTGCAGGAGATGATACCCTGATTTCCGGTGGTGGTGATGACTACCTGTTTGGGGGGAATGGTATTGATGTACTCGCGGCCGAAGGGGGAGATGATACCCTACAAGGAGGCTTCGACGTTGACATCTTAACTGGAGGAGAAGGATCGGATAGTTTCTTCTATCAATTCACAGCTGCGATCGCTGG
>CAYNXM010000137.1:0-21255 GCA_964401105.1 uncultured Lyngbya sp.
AACCAACCGATATTGTTGACCCCAAAATTTGGGACCCTCAGGAAACCCTTTATCCCTCAGAATTTAAGTCTTTAATTGAAGAGAAAATCCGTAATTTTTGTGGTCGCCAGTTTGTATTTACCACCTTTGATCAGTTTTTAAAAACCCATTCTCACGGCTATTTTACCATCATTGGGGATGCAGGCATGGGGAAAAGTGCGATCGCTGCCAAATACGTTGCAGATCGTGAGACTATTTGTTATTTTAACATTTTAGCAGAACGCCGCAACCGTCCCGACTCATTCCTCAAAAGCGTTCGTCAACAGATGATTAACCGTTATCAACTGAAAAATGCAGAACAAGATAACTTATCTACATTACTCGCAAAAGTCAGTCAGCAATTAGCCACAGGCGATCGCTTAATTTTATTGGTTGATGCATTAGATGAAGTCGAACAACAACCGGGTAGCAATTTATTAGATTTACCGAAAAATTTACCCGACCAAGTCTATTTCTTTCTGACCCGTAGACCTTATATTCTCCGCAACAAACAGCTATTTGTTGATCCTGGAGTTCCCATGCAGGAATTAGATTTAACCGACGAGAAATACTGTCAATTGAGTCGGGAAGATATTAAATCCTATATTCGTTTATTTATCAATAGTGATTCAGAACATCAAGAAACCCTGAATCAATGGATTAATAATCAAAACGTTACAGTCGAACAATTTATTGAACAGGTCGCGAATAAAAGCGAAAATAACTTTATGTATATTCGGTATTTATTGCCCGCGATCGCGAACGGTAACTATAACGATCTTGAACTTAAAAATTTACCCCAAGGACTGCAAGAATATTATCAAACCCATTGGGTAAGAATGGGAATGGAAGAACGCCAACCGTTAATGGTAATGGTTCTATTTATTTTAGTAGAAATTGGCACACCTATTCCCTGTGAAATGATTGCTGAAATTGCTGATGCTGATGAAGCCGATGTCGGGGATATTTTAGAACGATGGCGAGAATATTTAACCGTTCAAGAAATGGAAAATGAAACCTGCTGGACGCTGTATCATGCCAGTTTCTTACAGTTTTTGAGTCAAAAGCGAGAATTAAAAGTAACTCGCAAACTATTTAAAGAGGTGAATCAAAGAATTGCCGATTATTATCAAGATTTTTTTAAAATGTAAATATATAAAATAATAAATAAAGGAAAAGATGGATACTTTGAGTTTGAATATTCCTCCTAATTTTAATCTAACAGATGAACAATTCTATCAATTATGTCTGGCAAATGAAGCCTGGAAAATGGAACTCACTGCAACCGGAGAACTGATTATCATGCCGCCAACTGGAGGAGAAAGTGGGATTAGAAATGCTGACCTTAACTTTCAAATCGTATATTGGAACCGTCAAACACAACTTGGCTATGTCTTTGATTCTTCTACTGTTTTTAAACTCCCAAATGGCGCAAAGCGATCGCCTGATGTTGCCTGGATTAAACAAGAACGTTGGAATCGTTTATCCACTGAAGAAAAGCGACGATTTCCCCCCATTTGTCCAGACTTTGTGATTGAATTGCGATCCGAAACCGACAACCTAGAACCCCTTCGTTCTAAACTGTTAGAATATCTAGAAAATGGGATTCAGTTAGGGTGGTTGATCGATCCTAAAACAAAACAGGTTGAAATTTACCGACAAAACCAAGCAGTAGAAATTATTAATTTTTCTAATTCACAGCATCCCCCTAGATTATCGGGAGAATCAATTTTACCGGGATTAATAATTGATTTAGAACCGATTTTTCGGCGTTATTAATGACTTCAAGGGGGGAGAATATGAGAAAACCAACAGCAGCCAGAATTCGGGGATATCTCAAAAGTTATCCTCAAGCATTAGTCCGTTCAGGCAATCTTCTAGATTACTATAATTTACTCACAAATTTTTACTTTTTACGAAAAAAAATTGAACATCCAGAATTTGGTATTCAGGCATTAATTGAAGATTATAATCTAATTGCTGAAGCTGATATTACTAATAATATTCAATTGCAACCTGAACAGGATAAAATACTCCATCTGCTACAACGAACCTTTGAATTATCAGCGCATATTTTATCTCAAGACACAACACAACTGGCTTCCCAACTTTGGGGAAGATTATTATATTTTGAACATTATCCCGCAATTAAACAATTATTAGAAACCGCAAAACAACGTCAAACACAGCCTTGGTTACGTCCTATTTTCCCTAATTTAACCCCACCCGGTGGCGCATTAATTCGGACGTTGAGTGGACACGAAGATGCTGTCACAGCAGTCGCCATTACTCCCGATGGTTTAACAGTCGTCTCTGCCTCTAACGATAGGACTATAAAAGTATGGAATTTAATTACTGGGACTGAACAATTAACCCTGAGGGGTCATCGCAGTTGGGTGACAGCAGTAGCTATTACTCCTGATGGGTCACAAGTAATTTCTGCTTCTGTAGATCAAACTATAAAAGTATGGAATTTAACCACGGGAATAGAACACTCAACACTTATAGGTCATAGTGATACAGTAACAGCAATTGCGATTACTCCCGATGGGTCACGAGTAATTTCTACTTCTGAAGATCAAACTGTAAAAGTATGGGATTTAACAACCGGAATAGAACAGTTAACACTAAAGTATATTCGTCATGAAGTAACAGCAATTGCGATTGATCCTGATGGTTCAAAAGTTGTTTTCGCTTTCCATAATAAAGCTATAAAAGTCTACAATTTAGCGACTGGAACTGAACAGTTTAATCTTAAAATTCATCGCAATGAAGTAACAGCAGTAGCCATCACTTCTGACGGATCGCGAGTTATTTCTGCATCACAGGATAGAACGGTAAAAGTATGGGATTTAGCCACTGGAGATGTATATTTGACTTTCAAAGGTCATAGTAGTTGGGTGATCGCGGCTGCTATTACTCCCGATGGTTCACGAATTGTTTCCGCTTCATCCGCTTGTACTTTAAAAGTATGGGATATAGCCACTGGAGATGTATATTTAACTTTTAAAGGTCATAGCAGTTGGATAACAGCAGTTGCCATTACTCCTGACGGATCGCGAGTGGTTTCTGCTTCCAATGATCAGACATTAAAAATATGGGATTTAACCACAGAAACTGAACAATTAACTCTACAAAGTCATAGTAGTTGGGTGACAGCAGTTGCCATTACTCCTGATGGTTCGCGAGTAGTTTCCGCTTCTGGTGACACAACTTTGAAATTATGGGATTTAGCGACTCGAAAACAACTATTAACTTTTAGAGGTCATAAGAATTGGGTGACAGCAATTGCCATTACTCCTGATGGTTCAAAAGTAATTTCTGCTTCTAACGATAAAACTTTAAAATTATGGGATTTAGCGACTGGAAAATCTCAACTAGAATTTAATAAATTTAGTAATAGAATAACAGCAATTGCGATTACTCCTGATGGGTCGAAAGTAGTTTCTGCTTCTAACGATAAAACTTTAAAACTGTGGGATTTAAATACTGGAAAACAACTTTTAACTTTACAAGGTCATAACAGTTGGGTGACAGCAGTTGCCGTTACTCCTGATGGGTCACAAATTCTTTCTGCTTCCAATGATAAAACTTTAAAACTGTGGGATTTAGCCACTGGAAAACAACTTTTAACTTCACAATATTGTAATTATGAATTGATATCCGTCGCTATTACTCCTAATGGATCACAGCTCATTTCTGCTACTTCAGATTATTCTTTAAAAGTCTGGAATTTAAATACAGGAATTGAACAATGGACTTTTAAAGGTCATACTTATTGGGTTCAATCAGTTGCTATTACTCCTGATGGGTCAGAAGTGATTTCTGCTTCTAATGATCAAACTTTGAAACTGTGGGATTTAGCCACTGGAAAATTAGTAATGACATTTATTGGAGATAGTCCTTTTTGTTCTTGTGCAATTAGTCCTGACGGTCAAACAATTGTAGCTGGTGATGGTTCAGGAATTGTTCATTTTCTTAGAATAGAAGGATTAAAAATAGACGGTAAAGCCAATAATGAAATCTATGAAAGATCAAAAAAAACGATCAACTCAGATCCTAGACCTCCAACCCTTATTGCTGTTAACTATTTACCGGAAGTACAGCATTTCATTACTGAGAAACGCCAGAACTTTGTCGGACGGCAATTTGTATTTGATGCCATTCAAACTTTCATCAACCGTTATTCACGGGGATATTTTACCTTGGTGGGGTTCCCTGGTATGGGAAAAAGTGCAATTCTCTCTCAATATGTTTTTAAAAACCCTCAGACTATTTTTTATCCCTGTGAAATTAATCACTATAATCAAACTGAAGTCTTTCTAGAGACTCTATTCAACCAACTAATTCAGGCTTATTCTCTGAGTTATTCAAGCTTACCAGAAAATGCAACAGCAGATGGCTGGTTTTTATCGGTTATTCTGCAACAAATTAGTGATTTATTATCACCCAATGAACGATTAGTGATTATTATTGATGGCTGCGATCGCCTCAACAATTCAACTCAACCGCCTGGTTCAAATCTTCTTTATCTCCCCCGTTATCTTCCGGGTAATATTTATTTTATTCTCAGTCGTCGTCCGTTTTTATCGGAACAGTCTGGGTTACTGGTTGAAACTCCCTGTCAAATCTTAGATTTAAGTCAATATCCTCAACAAAATAAACAAGATATTCAAGCTTATTTAAATCACTTAAAATTACATAAAAAACAACAGACAAGAAAAAAATGGAGGATATCTACGGTAATCGCAACCGAAGCAGGTATAGAAAAAGCTGAAAGAGTTTTGATAAGATTAGGCTTTAATTCAAAAACTAACTTTTCTCGATCAACTCTGATATCTAAAGCTGCTGTTTTCAGATTTTTTAACCGCTATCCTATCCAATTTTATACTTTTAAAATGATTTGTGAGTCATTGACATTAAATTGGAGAGAAATTATTCAATCGGAAAGAGATGAAAATTCACGAATGTTAGTAGAAAAAACTATTTTGTCTAGTAATATTTTTTTAAGTGAAGAAAGTGTTAAAAGAATTGAAAATCAAAGTAAATTAAATTTTAAATTTGCTGTAGAAATAGTTAAAGTAATTAATCAATCTAGTTCTAAACTTCCACCAGGATTAATAGAATATTATCAAAAACACTGGCAAAAGATGGTAATAAAAAATCCTTCAGAATTACAACTCAATGTTATTAACTGTTGGACAGAACAAAATGAATGGCTATCGGCTGAAGCCATTGCTGAAACATTAGATGAAGATGAATATGAAATTGAACTAATTTTAGCAGATTGGATTGAGTTTTTACAATGGGATGAAATAGAATCAGAAATCTGTTATCGTTGGTATCATCCTAGTTTTTGCCAGTTTCTCAAGTCTGATTATATCAGTTCTTAGTTGCGTTTCTCTATAATATTACACGCTCCGAGACGCACCCCCTATAGTCCCCCTTGCCAAGGGGGACGGCGACAGCCGGGGGTTGATATAGCGCTACGCAGATTGCTTAGGACATTCCTGAATCTTAAAACCGACTCACAGCCTACTGATCCGGTGTTCCCCGTTCCCCGTTCCCTGGCGCATAGCGCTATAAGTGGTAATATTTAAAGGAATTGGTATTAGTTGCGTTTCTGTACCTCTAATTTAGGAGATATTCACAAAGCTGTATAAATCTCATTATCAACCGACAGAATATTCAGTAAACTGCCGCATAAATGGTGTCTGAAATCCTAAAACAATATCTTCTTTACTGACTCCCATTGTAACTAATTCGGCGGCAATATCTTTTTCTGTTCCATTCCACTGAAGCCAGATATTGTTATCTTTGATATCAATATGAATCGGACAACTATGAATAAATTTTTCCTGTTTCCAGCCGATATAGACAATTTGATAATGGTCTCTCATGGTATCAAAAATAGTCTGAACTTCAATTTCACCATAAGCGGGCTTATTTTTGCTGTATTCTGTTAAAAATTTTTGTATATAATTACGGTATTGTTCTAATTTTTCCATTGTGTAATCACCTCAGAGTCGGGATGATAAATAATTTACATCAAATCCGGTTGAATACTCAATCTTGTATGGGCGTAGAGACGTTATATATAACGTCTCTACGGGAGTGGGCTCAAAAAATTCCATATCGTGCTTCATTAGACTTTTATGATGATTAATTATCCAGACTTGATATCACTTAATTTGGTTTTCTTACAAAACATTTTTATGTAATTTTTAGATTTATCAAGTAAAAACGATTAATTAAATTAATTTAAACTGGAATAGCAACAATAAATTCGGCTCCTTTTCCCGGAGAAGAAACACAACTTAATTCACCACCGTGGCGATCGACAATAATTGAATAGCTAATGGATAATCCTAATCCTGTGCCCTTCCCAATCTCTTTTGTTGTAAAGAATGGATCGAATATTTTTTGGCGGGTTTCTTCAGACATTCCCAGACCATTATCAGCAATACAAACTACTACCCGTTTCTCCTCTAAAACGGTACTAATTTTGAGGGTTGGAGTCGTAATTTCTCCGGCGCTAAAGGCAGATTCTAAGGCATCAATTCCATTACTAATTAAATTGAGAAACACTTGATTCAGTTGCCCAGCATAACATTCAATCTTGGGTAAATCACCATATTCTTTAATTACCTGAATTGCCGGACGATTCGATTGTACTTTGAGACGATTTTGTAGAATCAGTAAAGTGCTTTCAATTCCTTCGTGAAGGTCGGCTGCTTTTAAGTCAGCTTCATCGAGTCTAGAAAAGTTTCGTAAACTGATAACAATTTCTCGGATGCGTTTTGTTCCCATTTTCATCGAGTCGATAACTTTAATCAGATCCACTTGGATAAACTCGAAATCAATCTCTTCTTTTCCTGTCGTAATGGCGGGGGTTTCGCTGGGATATTCGGCTTCGTATAACTGAATTAAGTCAAGAATACTCGTTGTATACTCCTCTAAATAAGTCAGATTAGCATGAATAAAATTAACAGGATTATTAATCTCATGAGCAATTCCAGCAACCATTTGCCCTAAGCTTACCATTTTTTCATTCTGAATCAATTGGGTCTGAGTTTGTTTCAGTTCCCTTAAAGTTAATTGCAAGTCCTGATTTTTATCCTCTAATTCCTGAGTTCTTGCCGTCACTTTTGCTTCCAAAGTATGATTATATTCCTGCAATTGCTCATAGGACTGTTGCAATTGTTGCGTCATTTGATTAAAAGTCTCAGCCAGGATACCGATTTCATTTTCCGTTAAAACCGGAGCCGTTAGTAGATGGGAGAAATGACCCGCTTTCACCTTTCCTCCCACCAGTCGGGCAGTATAAGCGATCGCTAAAATCGGTTTAACGATCTGACGACCCAGCATCACTATCCCCACCGTCATAATCCCGGCTAAACCCGCACCCACCAGTAAAATAGAACTGGCAAGCTGACGGGCTGGTTTGAAAGCTTCTGCCTGTTGCATTTCCACCAGCAACGCCACATCCTGAGCTTCTAACCAACGATACACGCCAATGACGCGATCGCCTCGATAATTTCGATAAAGTCCGCGCTCGTCCTTCCCAGCCATCGCTGCTGCAATCCCCATACTATCAATCCCTGTGGGAAACTCTGTTGAGCCAAATTCTTTAGCAGAAACAAAAGTATTGCGCTGGGAAAAACTATTACCCAAATTCGCTACTAAATAGGTTTCCCCTGTGACTCCCAAGCCTCGATTATCGCGGATAATTTCATCAACACGAGCCAGGTTAAGGTGAATAACCAGCATTCCCAAGCGCTCACCGTTGCGATTAGAAATTGGTGTGCTAAAAGTAACAGTGGGCTGTTTAGTATCTGAGGATTGGTAAAAATTTGAGATTAAACTGGTGTTAGGAGAGTCGGGGAGGATCTCACTACTTTGATCGAGAGGGGCGTAGCCACCAATATGCTCAGCATCAGTAGAGACTAATACCCGGCCGCCTTTGGAGAGAATAAGAATTTCTCGATAATCAAGTTGATTCTGGATAAAGCCGCTGAGGGAGGTTTGCAGACTGTCTACAGCAGATTGATATTCTGGGGCTGATTTTTGACTCGTTAGTAATACCTGGGCTTGAGTGTTAATTTCTGACAGTTGACTCAGAGAAATTAGGGTATCGCGTCGATCCTGCAACCAACGGTTTAACTCACCTTCTTTTAAAGATGCGGCCGTTATCAGTCGGTCAAAAACCGATTGCTTGAGGGCGGCTTTGGCTTGAATAAAGGCCAGATATCCCACCAAAGTCACAATTGTTAAAGACAACAGTGAAAAAGATCCGACAACTTGAAATAACAGGCTTTTTTTCCAGAGTTTAATCATATCAGTTTCGATGCTCCCCGTTTGCCGTGAAGTCCCATTGAGCAAAAATTTCTTCGATCCGCGCCAGTGCCTCATCTGCGGCCTCATCTACCGCCACATCTTCAATGATAATCCGCTCAATTGCCTGACCCCAGACGCTTTCACTCTGTACTTTTGTATAAGCCGGGTTCAAAGACTGATAATTAGAACGGGTGAGATTATGAAATTGTTGGTTTGCTGTGGAAATATGGGGGTCGGCTGGATTATTCCAAAAAGGATCATCAGCTACAATTGGCATCACCGGGAAGTAGCGTCCCAAGGAACCTTCGAGGTAAGCGCTGATATTTTCCGGTTGGATCAGATAGGAGAGTAAATCTTTAGCAATTTCTTTGTTAGCTGATGACTCAAACAGGAGAACTTGTTTGATGGTGACAATCTGTTTTAACTGTTCCCCATCAGGTTCGCTAGGAAAGCCAATGGTGGCAATTTGGTTATGGTAAACTTCTTGATCTTCTCGCTGGGAACCGGGAATTGACAAGCTAGGATTGATAGTCAGGACGGTATTTTGATTCAGAAATGTAGTATTATTAGAAGCATTCGTCCAGTTGTCTGCATCGTTAGGAACATAACCGTCTTTGTATAATTGAGTATACCAGTTCAAAGCCACGATCACGCCTTGGCGAACTTGGGGATTCTTTAGCAAAAGATTACCCTTTTCATCTAATAATTGCACATCATAAGCATCGAGAATATGCTCGAAGATATAATGGGTATCGCTGGCTTCACTAGACATGGGAAAGCCAAAACTATAGATATCTTCTCGTCCTTTAGCCCGTAAGTTATCTTGGGCTTGCTTCCAAAACGCCCAAAAGCGATTCCATTCTGTCGGAATATCTTCTTCTCTCAAACCCGCTGCGGCTAAAAACTCCCGCCCATAGTGGATATGGATGGTTTGCTGTTTGAGGGGAATGGCGTAGGTAGAGCGCTGTTGGGCTGTATTATTGTAGAGATAGACCGATTGTCGGGCAGCGTTACTATAAACGTCTTTTAGCGGTTCAACCACATCCGTCACATCAGCCAGTTTTCCATCCCAAGCCCAACGCGCAGTCAAAGAATCATCTGCACGGTCGCCATAGACAATATCAGGAGGATTTCCATCTTTGAGGGCGTTTACGGTCTTTTTGAGAATGTCATCTGGGCTGATAAAGGAAAAATCTACTTTTTTTCCAGTTTTATTTTGCCATGCCGTAATGATTTCTTCCAAGGCTTCATCTTCTTGAGCGTAATAACTTCGAGTCCACCAAATCGTTAATGTCTCATTAGGTTGAGAGGGATTTGTGATTGATTGTGTTGTCTTTTTTCCGCAGTTCGTCAGCAGTAGAGTAAAAATAAATAATCCAATTATTTTCTTGATTTTCATAATTCTTAATTGAGTTGATGTAGAAGAACATTAGATTAAAATATACAGTGAATTCTGATTAATCTAATCAATGCTATTCGATCATATTGAAGAAAGAGGTAGAGATGGCAATTGAGTCTGGGAATATCAATTGTTAGATGTTCAGAGGATACCCATAACATCACTATAAATAATCATTGAAATTAGTATTGTTAAGTCTCTGACACTCACACCAGAGGAGGTAAGAAGATATCCAGGACAATTCGTTATTCAATTTGATGGGTAAAATTCCATTACTTCTATTGAAGTTTTATGAGTTGTCTTCTTTCTTGACTAAGGTTTCTCAGGATGGATATCACAGCTACACTGAATGAAATTGTATTTCTCAGGCTTAAGGAATTAATGTTTCTGATACAAGCAATTTGGGATAGTATTGTAGCAGAGCAAGCTGACCCAGATCAAACAGCGACGCAGAAGCAAGAACTTGATGATGGCATTGATCACTATATTATAAATGATTAATTTAAATATCTAGAAAGGTAATGTGACATGGCATCAATTCCCTCTAATCCTAAGATTTATCACATCACTCACATAGACAATCTACCAAGTATTGTCAACAGTATGGGACTGGTTTCGGATGCAAGGCGCATTGCAAGTGATTTAGACTCTTCGCTGGTGGGAATGCCTATAATTAAGCAGCGACGACTCAACGAAATAGAGGTTTCATGCCATCGAGGAACTAAGGTTGGGCAGTACGTGCCATTCTACTTCTGCCCACGTTCAATCATGCTTTATATTCTGCATAAGGGAAATAATCCAGAACTAGACTATCGAGATGGACAGCAGCCTATTATTCACTTGGAAGCTGACTTCAATACAGTTATAAGTTGGGCAAACACAAATCAGGTACGCTGGGCTTTCAGTAATGGTAATGCAGGTGCTTACATCACTGACTTTTATAAAGATGCTGCGGATCTGATCAATCTTAATTGGGCTGCTATTAACTCCAGATATTTTAGTGATGCCAAAGTAAAGCAGGGTAAACAAGCAGAGTTTTTAATGTTTGATGTCTTTCCGTGGATATTAATTCAGAAAATTGGGACAATTAATAGTACAATAGAAAAGAAGGTTAAAACAGTTTTGGCAAACAATGAGCATCAGCCCATTGTAGCTGTAGAGCGTAGCTGGTACTTTTGAGTGAAGGTGCTAAACCTATGATTAAACTGACTCAAGGTGATATCCTCAAAGCTGATACTGAAGCATTAGTTAACACTGTCAATTGTGTTGGTGTCATGGGGCGCGGAATTGCACTGCAATTTAAAAAAGCTTTCCCAGAAAACTTCAAAGTTTATGCAGCCGCTTGTAAAGCCCATCAGGTTAAACCGGGCAAGATGTTTGTATATGACCTCAATCGCTTGTATGACCCCCGCTTCATCATCAACTTTCCCACAAAGCGTCACTGGAAAAACAACAGCCGCATTGAAGATATCAAATTGGGACTTACAGACCTAATAAATATTGTACAGCAGCAGCAGATTCGCTCGATAGCAGTTCCTCCATTAGGCTGTGGTAATGGTGGTTTAAATTGGGCAGAAGTACGGCCACTCATTATTGAAGCCTTTGAGTCCGTACCAGAAGTAACTGTTCTGTTGTTTGAGCCGATCGGAGCACCACAAGCTAATGCTATGGTCAAAGAGAACAAAGTACCAAATATGACTGTTGGACGGGCTGCTTTACTCGGATTAATGCGTCGCTATTTAGCAGCCGTGATGGACCCTACTATTACTCTTTTGGAAGTGCATAAGCTCATGTACTTCATGCAAGAAGCTGGTGAACCGCTGCGCTTGAAGTATGAAAAAGCTCCTTATGGGCCTTATGCTGAAAATTTACGCCATGTTCTCAACCATATTGAAGGGCATTTTATCAGTGGCTATGGTGAGGCTGAAGATAAACCCGATAAACCGTTAGAGTTAAATCTCAATGCTTCTGAGCAAGCTGAAACATTTCTAGCACAACATGAGGCAACTCAAGAACGGTTTACTCGTGTTGCAGATTTGATTAAAGGATTTGAAACAACTTTTTGTATGGAGTTGCTGTCTAGTGTTCACTGGGTTGCCACTCGTGAAGAAGCTGTAACACCAGAAGAGGCTGTTACTCAGATTCATGCTTGGAATCAACGCAAACGTATGTTTGAACCTCGTCATATCCACTTAGCATGGAAGCGACTACATGAGTTAGGATGGCTGAGTTGAAAACCAGCATTTTAGTTAAGAAAGCATCTAATAACTATTATTAAACCATCTACAACCGATATTGCCGATACACTTGTGCAGCCGCCCGATGTAACAGTGAATGACGATAAACTAAACTATTAATATCCTCAGAATAGCCGCCGCCAATAATTCCAGCAACGGGATAACCTTGACTAATACAAGTGGTTAAAACTTGCATTTCTCGTCGCCATAAACCGGTATCACTGAGTGCTAATTTCCCTAAACGATCGTTAATATGGGGATCGACTCCGGCATCATAAATCACTAAATCGGGTTGAATTTGTGACAGTAAATCCGGTAAATGATGGGCTAAAGTTTGTAGATATTCTTCATCTTCAATTCCCACTTCTAAAGGAATATCTAAATCACTGGTTTGTTTACGGGCAGGGAAATTGGCTTCACAATGCATGGAAAACGTGAAGACATCTTTATCATTTTGAAAAATAACGGCGGTGGCATCCCCTTGATGCACATCTAAGTCTACAATAAGTATAGTTTGGGCTAATCCTAATTGACGGATGGTACGGGCTGCGATCGCTAAATCGTTAAAGATACAAAATCCCGACCCAAAGCTGGGAAAGGCATGATGAGTCCCTCCAGCGGTATTACAGGCTAAGCCTTGGGAAAGTGCCAATTTAGCGGTTAATACGGCCCCGCCAACGGCAATACAGGTACGGTTTGCGATCGCTGGACTCCAGGGTAAACCAATGCGGCGTTGGGCTTTGGCATCGAGGGTACCGTCACAATAGGCTTGAACATAACCTCTATCATGGACGGACTCAATCCATTCACGGGGGGGGAGTGAGGGGGTATGGATTTGATCGCGTTCAATTACGCCATCGGATAATAGCATTTCACACAGTAGGCGAAATTTTGGCATGGGAAACCGATGGGTGTCGGGTAAGGCGGCAACATAATCGGGATGATAAATAACAGGCAAATCCATACAAACAGCAAAAATTCAAGTTAAATTAGAGACGAAACAACGGTTGAGGATAGTGATGGATACGGTAACTGTTTGGCAGTATGGCAGCAATAACCCCGATAATGCAAGCAACCTGGATACCATTCGTCAATGGTGGTCTCGTTTAAAAGGGGAAGAAATTCATTGGCAACAGCGTATTATTCCGGCAGATGGCGATCTAAGTGGTTTAAATTGGGAGGGGCTTAAATTTGATGAAACTTTTGTCATTACAAATCCTGAACTTCGAGGAATTACTTTATTTTATTTTAAGCCCAGTCACCCTCAAGAACGAAGTTTAACACCGAGTAAATTAGAGTTACATCGGCTTGGACAACAGCTTTATATTTATCCTCAGTCTCAGCCAGAAATTGTGGTCAGGGTGGAGTTACCAAAGATTCAATATCAAACGATTACGGTGAATCATCCTGACATTGCTGTTAGTCAAAATGGTGTGATTTTACTGCGGGATACAGAACAATTAATTGAAGTTAAGATTATGTTAAATCCTGAAGAAATGGGACAACTGAAGGAAAAGTTATGATTGAATTTGTTATTTGTTATTTGTCATGGGCAGATGATGAGTAACAAATAAGCGATCGCGAATCACTCTTAATATTAGAATTGCTGTGTCTCCATCGATTCCTCAGTTTATTATCATTCAAATTCGCCAAAAGGTAGATAATCCAGCGTTACTTGAAGGGTTAGAGGCTTGGTTAGGTTTAGGCTTACTTTCGGATGAACAAGTTAAGCAGCTTTGTCAACAGTATTTAAGTCAACCTCTGCCCAAACCTACTGTTAAAAAATCAGCTAACTTAACACCACCTGAAGACAAGTCTAAACCGATTTTGATCGTCTCTCCTCAACTGAATTTTGTTAAGCAATTGGTGCAGTCTTTTAAAGCTGAGTTGAGTGTTCGCTGGTTATTATTTTTAGGACTATTTATGGTAGTGGTCTCCTCTGGAGTTCTCGCCGCCAGTCAGTGGGAAAGATTCCCCGCTTTCGGACAATATGGGGTTTTATTTGCTTATACGATTAGCTTTTTTGCTGCTAGTTTTTGGGCGAGTCGATCCAGTCAATTGCCTCTGACTGCACAAACAATTCGCTGGATCACTTTACTGTTAATCCCTCTCAATTTTTGGGCAATCAATGGGTTGGGTTTAGGACAGAATTTAATCACCTTTTTTGCTATTGCGATCGCGACTATTATTTTAACAGGAATTATAATTCTATTCAATTCTCCACAACGACGACCTCCAGCTTTGCCGATTATTAATCAACTGATTCTCAGTTATTTACATCTCGGTTGGGGAATTCCTGATTTTCCATTAATTGCAGTTTATATTGGTATTTTTAGCAGCGCGATTGTGAGTCTGCGTCATCCGTCTAAGAATAAAAATCCTGCTTTCTTAGCTTATATATTTCCTTTTATTTTTCTACTGACTCGCGCTACGTTAGTGAGTCAGTTTTCCTTTATAGATGTAGCATTCAGTATTGGTATAAGTGGTTTGTTACTGTATAATCAATCCTCTAAATTATGGCGAAGATTGGCTTATGCTGTTTTAGGGATTAGTTGGTTACTGTCTATTGGGAATCATCCCTGGCAAGTCTTCGGAATTAGTCTGCTGATTCTTCATCTTTTAATTCAAGATTTACGATTTTTTTGGCAACGAAAGTATCTCATTGCTTTATTTATCGTGGGATTACAAACCTTGACATTAATAGGGCGGTTAATTCCAGACATAGGACGAGAAACGATAATTAATACCGCAACTCAATTCACTCAAGCTGAAAATCAACTGAGTGTTTTAATTAGTTTAAGTTGGTTTCCTTATGTTATTTTATGGGTGATTATTACAGAATGGCTAAACAGACAATCTCAACCCAAGTTAAGCCAACTTAGTCAACAGATTAATTTTGGATTTGCTTGTTTTCTAACCTATATTGGATTTCTCAATCCGATTGTGCGATCGCTTAATTTACTGCTTTCTACTCTGACTCTGATTGTTGTTACTCGCCGTCATACTTCTGCTATTCGGATTTACCTGACTCATATTGCAGCGTTACTAACAATAATCAGTTGGATTGATTGGCTATTTTCTCCAAATAATCCTCAGCAATGGGCTGTTATATTACTAGGATTAATGGTAGCAGAATGGAGTTTTTATTGCTGGAAATTTTATCGCTATTCTTTTAATAATATTCAAAAATTGTTATTAAATAGTTCAGCTTATCTGGGATTCGGACTATCAGCATTAAGTTATATTTTACTCTTCAATAACTCCGCTCTTTCTGCTCTTCTAAATTGCTCAGATATTCAATGCTTTCAGTTTTCTAATTGGGATATAGCCTGGTTAATTACTCCTCTTACTTTAACAGGAATTGCCTATTTTAATCGAAGTCAAACTGAAGCGAGTCACAATCATCAACACTCTTTAGTTTTTGATCCGATTCTCTGGAGTAATTTTACCTGTATTATGCTTCAATTATTAACAATAGAATTGCCTCAAATTCGATCAATTAGTTTAGCAATATCTACAGTTATTTTATTTCTCAATAGCTATTTAAAACCCACTTTAGAACAAGCCACTTCAACAATAGGTTTTGCACTGGCAAGTTTAGGGTTTTTCCTATGGGAAGGCATTCCTGGATTACCATCTTTATCTCTAACGGGTGCATTAGTCACTGTAGCAATTGTGCTGAATAGTTTATGGCTATTAAATCATTATTTAACTCGCTATACAACTCCATTCACTCAAAGCTATAGTGTAGCAATGAATCAATGGGGAAAAGTTTTATGTGGATTTAAACTAATTAGTTTAACGATTTATACTGCTGCTATTTATAATAAACTTTTTCCGCCTTCAATCTCTGTTTTAATCGCAACCAGTTTAACCTTAATTGCAATTGTATATCGAGGTTGGATATCAACTCAGCTACAGACTGATACAGAAGAAAATCGGGTTTTTAAAATCTCTCCTGCAATCATTTATTGCTTCAGTTGGATCATAGAATTATTAATTGCTCAAATTTTAAGCTTTACTCCTGACTCTACCATAAATTTAGCGATCGCTAATGTATTAATTGGATTATTAACTCAATGGCTGGGAAACCGTTTAAGATTACAAATAACAAACACTCAGTTACCCAATCCTTTACTCATTATCCCTCTGTTTTATGGTTTACTCGGTCTTCTTTTCCGAATCAATCAATTTGATCAATTAACAGGATTAATAATATTAGGAACATCCATAATTTTTATCAGCGCTGGATCTCGTCGCCGTGATTTCAAGCCCTTAGTTTATATTGGACTATTTGGAATTTCATTTTCAGTTTATCAACTTTTATACTATCAACTTTTATCTCAACCTTTCCCACAACAAATATTGGCGTTTGCAACATTAGGAACTAGCTTACTTTATGGTTATCGTATTTTGTCTCATCTTTTAGTAGATTGGACACCATTATCAGTATCAGAAATTAAAGTAATTGCTAATATTCATTGGGGAATTGCTACTGTATTTTGGTTAATATCATTAGCTATTTTGCCCAATAATTTATTAGGATTGAATGTAGGAATTAGTGTATTTTTAATTCGATATGCCATTCTGCAAGGACGTATAACTGAAGATGAAACACAAGCTGAAATCTGGGTTTATTTAGGGATTCTACAAACATTATATTTAATCTATGCCACCACACCTATTCCATGGATGAATACTCTATTATTACCCTGGATGGGAGCAATAATATCAGTGATTTCTTATTTCTTATATTTTTTACCTTGGCAACGCTGGGGATGGATTGTGAAACCTTGGCGACGTACTGCGGTGATTTTACCTGTTATTTTAGCTACGATTAGCTTAATGTTAGTGCCTAGCGCTAATGAGATTTATAGCTATATTTCTACCGGAATAACAATTATATTTTATTTTGCTTTAGCTCAACTGAGTCAAAAAATACGTTTAACTTATTATGCTTTAGAATTAGCAAATTTAGCTATTTATCGAGGATTGCTATCAACAAATATTAATCTAGATTTAGTCTGGTGGGTGACTCCTGTTGCATTATCAGGTTTGTATATTGCTCAAATTGATCCGAATTTTAAACATTCCCAACAACGACAAACACGACATTTCATTCGATGTATTGCCACAGGAATAATTTGTGGCACTGCATTATTCAGCTATCAATGGACAGGAATCATTCCCGGTATTTTTAGCTTAGTTGCTATTTTCGCGGGTTTAGGATTACGAGTTCGAGCCTTTTTATATATTGGCACAGTCACTTTCTTGATTAACGCTTGTAATCAACTGATTATTTTGAATATGACTTACTCCTTTTTAAAATGGATAATCGGCTTTATTGTGGGCTTACTTTTAATATGGATTGCAGCTAATTTTGAAACTCGGCGAGAACAAATCTTTTCTTTATTGCAAGAGCAATCCACTGATTTTGATCGCTGGGAATAAGGACTAATTCAATATTATTATAAAGCGATACTTTCTAATGTATCCCACTGATAATTTTCAATAATGACCTGAGTCAGTGCATCAAATAATTCCCGACAGTGATTCTTGGTTTGTAATGGTAGTTCTCCATTTGTCGCTTCTAATCTCATACGGGTTTCTGTTGCCGTTGAAGTCGCCGTTTCAAATACTAACTCAATTTTTACTAACTGAGAGGTTGGCGCTGCACCAATAAATTCACGAGCAAAAATAGAACTGGGGGTTTGATACATTAATTCTAAGTTGCAAGATTCTAACAAATTTAATAATAACTGCCGTAATTCTTCGAGGGGAAGAGCAATGGCAAAAAAACCTGTATAGCGTGCCATAAAAAAACTCCAGTAATTTGAGGATGAATTCACCTGGCTTGGATTATATCAAAATTACGTTCGCTCCGGTGACGGGGCAAATTAAAAATTAATCAGTTTATTCAACTGTTTTTCAGTTTCCCAAGTTCAGTGTAAGATAATAAAAGCTCAATATAGAGTCATTCTGAGAAATTCTTCTCCAATCAGCAAAAACTGGCAAAATTAATAGCAATGCAGGGAAAATTAATCGTTTTTGAAGGGGGAGAGGGTGGCGGAAAAACAACACAAATTCAGCGAATTTATCATTGGCTACAACATCACACTCGCCTCTGTTGCGATACTGTTGTGATTACACGAGAACCGGGGGGGACGGCCCTAGGTCAAGGCTTACGGCATTTACTCCTAGATGTCAATACAACTGAAGCAATTGACGACCGGGCTGAATTACTATTATATGCCGCAGATCGGGCGCAACACGTCAATAGGTTTGTTAAACCTCATTTAGACAAGGGGACGCTGATTTTATCCGATCGCTTTACCGATTCTACCATTGCTTATCAAGGATATGGCCGGGGTTTAGATCTTAATTTAATTCATCAACTCAATCAAATTGCCACCACAGGATTGCAAAGCGATCTCACTTTATGGTTTGATATTGATGTGGCAACCGGACTGGCACGAACCCAAAAACGAGGCGTAAGCGATACTGCTGACGCAACGCAGGGCGACCGCATCGAACAAACCAGCCTGGAATTTCATCAACGAGTCAGACGTGGTTTTACTCAATTGGCAAAAGATCACCCAAATCGGATTGTCAGTATCGATGCGAGTTTGAGTGCAGATGAAGTCACCCAACAAATTCAACAGGTTTTAAATCAACGGTTACAGGCATGGGGACTACTGAAAAATGAACCAGTTTAACCAACAATTAAAAGGCATCAATATTTACTTAATTGGAATGATGGGTTGTGGCAAAACCACAGTCGGTCAAGCCTTAGCCAAAGCGTTAAACTATCGGTTTGTTGATACCGACCAACTGATTACTCAAGTTGCAGGTCAATCTATTACAGATATTTTTGCACAATCGGGGGAAGTAGAATTTCGTAAAATTGAATCTCAAGTCTTATCTCAATTGTGTGCCTATAAACAGTTAGTGGTGGCAACGGGTGGCGGTATTGTTTTACAAACCATGAATTGGAGTTATTTGCGTCATGGTTTAATTGTTTGGCTGGATGTACCTGTTCAACAACTCTACAACCGTTTGAAGGGAGATAAAACCCGGCCATTGCTACAAGAATCCGATCCGTTGGCAACTCTACAAAACCTATTTGACCAACGAAAACATCTTTATCAAACCGCCGACCTTAGAATTGAAGTTAACCCAGCCGATCACTATCAACAGGTGATGCAAAAGATTTTAACAGGAATTCCTAATATTGTAAAATATCCCGATCAATCGTTGACGAAATCACCCGAGATCAATCAAAATTAAGAAGTTTTTAACGGATAGATCAAACCGGAATGGCTTACCGTAATCCCACACCAACTGTTGATATTATTATAGAACTAATCGACCGCCCAGACCGTCCAATTGTTTTGATTGAACGGCAAAATCCGCCTTATGGTTGGGCTATTCCAGGGGGATTTGTGGATTACGGTGAACCTGTAGAAATCGCCGCCCAGCGGGAAGCCCAAGAAGAAACCTGTTTAGCGGTTGAATTGATTGAACAATTCTATGTTTATTCTGACCCAAATCGAGATCCCCGTCAACATACTTTAAGTGTAGTCTTTATTGCCACAGCAACAGGTGAACCTCAAGCGGCTGATGATGCTAAAAATATTGAGATTTTTCAACCCTGGCAACTGCCTCAAAATCTCTGTTTCGATCACGATCGAATTTTAAAAGATTACCTCCGTTATCGTCATTTTAGCATACGTCCTCATTTATAAGCGATTTTTATTCATTTGGAATCGTAATCATAAATTCCGTTCCTTCCCCAATTTGAGAGTGGCATTTTAAAGTGCCGTTATGTTTATCTTCGACAATTTGCCGAGAAATTGATAACCCTAAACCTGTGCCTTGACCCACAGGTTTTGTTGTAAATAAATGTTCAAATATTTTCTGTTGTACTTCTTCTGACATTCCCGGACCATTATCTTTGATTTTTATCATTACCTGTTTGCCATCTGCTGTGATTTCAGTCGTAATGATAATCTGAGGATTTTCGATATTATTATTTTCATCAAAAACATCAATCCCATTAGCAATCAGATTCATAAACACCTGATTCAACTGTCCAGGAAAACCTAAGATTTGTGGTAAATTACTATAATTTTTAATCACATTAATATCCGGGCGTTTATCCGACGCTTTCAGTCGATGCTTGAGAATTAATAAAGTACTATCAATCCCTTCATGTAAATTAAATTCTACTTTATCAGTCGTATCAGAACGAGAGAATGTTCGCATTGAAGTACTAATATTACGAATACGGTTAACACCAGTTTTCATCGATGAAATCAAGTCCGGTAAATCTTCTAATAAATATTCTAAATCAATTTCTTCTGCGTGTTCTGCTATTTCTGGATGAGCATCTAAACAGTATTGTTGATAAAGATTTAAATGTTCAATTAAATCCCTCAGATATTCTTCAGCATGAGTAATATTTCCGCCAATAAAGCCAACCGGATTATTAATCTCATGAGAAATTCCCGCCATCATTTCACCCAAAGCTGACATTTTTTCACTCTGAACTAACTGCACCTGTGCTTCTTGTAAATCTGTTAAAGACTGTTCTAACTGTTTGGCATACTCCTGAGATTTTTGATAAAGCTGAGCATTTTCTAAAGAAATAGCAGCTTGAGAACAAAGCAATTTTAAGACTTCAATACGTTCATCCGTAAATGCTCCAATTGTCAAGTTATTCTCTAAATATAAAATACCTAAAAGTTGTCCGCGATTCTTTAATGGTAAACAGAGTAAACTTTGAGGTTGTTGTTGCAGCAAATAAGAATCTGAGGCGAATTTAGTTTGGGCTGAAATCTCGTCAATATTTAGGGTTTTTAAACTGCGTTTTACTAAGTTAATGATACTGAGAGGAATATCTAAACTTTCTTCTACAGATATATATTTTTGAGTAACAGTAATATTTTTATTATCAGTAAAACTATGATTTGAAATCGCTTCAACCGTTAATTGTGAACCTTGAGATAACATCAAAACCCCTTTCGTTGCTCCTGCATTTTCCATCATTATCTGCATTAACTGAGAAATTAATTGATTGAGTTCAATTTCACTAGATAACGCAAAAGATGCTTTGATAATACTGGTAAAATCTAAGGCTTCAGAAATACCTGTTGTGTTGCTGCTGATTGTTGCTTGTTCTTTTCCTAAGTTGGCAATTGTTTGAAAGGGATTTAAACTGATTTTTTCCTGCTCTAAAATCGGTGCTAATAACTGAGGATAACG
>CAYNXM010000138.1:0-16382 GCA_964401105.1 uncultured Lyngbya sp.
GTAAAGCCTCCAATGGCAAGAATACCAATAATTTGAGCGCCCAGTTGACCAAAGCCACCGCCGAAAAACAAACCGGATGTCGTATCGAATAAGCCGACGGCTAAGGTGCCCCAAATTCCACAGACTAAGTGAACGGAGGTCGCCCCCACCGGGTCATCGATTTTAATGCTGTCGAAGAAGCTAACGGAGAAAACCACAATAATACCGGCAATTAAACCAATAATGACAGCACCCCAATAGTTGACTGCGGCGCATCCAGCAGTAATTCCCACTAAGCCTGCCAGAATACCGTTAATAATCATGGATAAATCCGGTTTACCATCCTTTATCCAGGAGGTTGCGGTTGCTGCTACACCACCGGCTGCGGCGGCTAAGTTTGTCGTTACCGCAATAAAGGGGACTTCTGGATCTGCTGCTAACTGAGAACCGGGGTTAAAGCCAAACCAGCCGATCCATAAAATCAAGCATCCCAGGGTAGCAATACTCATGTTGTGACCGGGAATTGCTCTGGGGGTGCCGTCTTCAGCGTATTTACCCATCCGTGGCCCGAGGAATGCAGCTCCCATTAAAGCCGCCCAACCGCCAACGGAGTGAACCACAGTCGATCCGGCAAAGTCCGAAAAACCTAGACCCCCCAGCCAACCACTCCCACTCCAGACCCAGTGGCCGGTAATGGCGTAAGAAATCCCAACAATCAGAATACTAAACAGTAAGAAAGCAACAAACTCAATCCGTTCTGCCACCGCACCGGATACAATTGTGGCGGCTGTCCCAGCAAATGCTGCTTGGAATAAGAAGAATACACTCACCGGTAAACCAGCAGGAAATGGATCGAGTCCATAAGTACCCGGTTCCCCAGAGAGGAAGTAGCCCCCGCCACCAATAAACGGGTTTTCTCCGCCAAACATAATAGAGAATCCAAACGCCCAGAAAACCAATGTGGCGATCGCAAATACAATCAGGTTTTTCGACAAAACGTTAACGGCGTTTTTATGACGACAGAAACCGGTTTCTAGCATCCCGAAACCCGCATTCATAAAGATGACGAGAATTGCTGCCACTAAAATCCAGATGGTATTTAACACCCCTTGAACATACTCAGGAGTGAGGACATCTCCTTCTTCCTGTGCCATGGCGGCTAAACCCCAAATACAGACAATTACGGCTGTTAAGGGAATACAAGCGAGTAAACTGGGGGATAGCCATCTGGGTCTAATCCATCTTGGCAAAGTGGGGGTTGCGGTTGATGGCGGCGGGCTATTAAAAAAAGAAGACCGTTGGTTCCTAACTCTTGATTTTTTTTTCTTTAGCATCGGTTGTAAGAAATCACTCCTAAATTCAGTGAGATAGCGGCAGTCGTAATCCAGTGATTGACGAGTTGAAATTAGACTAAATTCTAGCTGAATATTGAGTTAATTTTTGCTCCACGTCTTTAATAGATTAAACTAACTCGCGAGCCTCTCTGGATATTGTGTCTAAGACTACCACACTAAGTTACAACTTAATCATTGATTACTCTTTACAATGATTGTTCCTACCGGATATGACCTCATAGGATATTAAAAGTTGTTAGAGCTTTGATCGGGGTTTCCAGCTTAGACAACTTCACTAATTTTTACCAATCACCTCAACATTATTCAAGATCAACTCAACTTTTTTTCATTGTGTTATGTCGATCGCAGTCAGGCTCAAATTAGCATTGAGGCTCTATCAGTTCTCGTACTTTTTCACACTGATTTCTGTATCATAAACTACAGTTTTGTGATGAATTATGGGTCAATAGAGGGGATAGGTTACAGAAAACAGGAAATAAATTACAGAAAACAGCAAACAGGAGAAATTTCTGACTCTCCCTGTCTCGGGATCTTCCGGTCTCTTCCTCACCCCATCTGCTTGAGATATTCTGCTGTACCGAGTTGTTCTAAAAGTTGCTGTTTCTCCAGGACAGACTCCGTTAAGCTCTGTCGATAGACTTGCACCTGCTGCAACAATTCAGGCTGATGGCTGGCTAAAATTTGAACCGCTAATAACCCAGCATTTTTAGCATTACCAATAGCAACAGTTGCGACTGGAATTCCCCCTGGCATTTGCACAATAGAATATAAGGAATCTACCCCCTGGAGATGGCGAGTTGAAACCGGTACCCCAATCACCGGTAACGGCGTGAGAGCCGCCACCATTCCCGGTAAATGAGCAGCCCCTCCAGCCCCCGCAATAATCACTTTAATGCCCCGTTCATGAGCCGTTTGAGCATAGTTTACCATCCGTTCTGGAGTACGATGAGCAGAAACGATCGCCACCTCATGAGAAATGTTAAAGTCTTCGCAGATAGCGATCGCGGCTTGCATCGTGGGTAAATCTGAATCACTTCCCATAATGATCCCGATTTGAGGAATATTAGAAGAACTAGCTGTCGAATTCAAAATAATCAGAGATATGCAATGACACAAACTACTATACAGCCGGGAGCCTCCCTCGATCTGGTGAATGTCCGTGTAGTGGGTTATAACGGCTTGCAACGGGTTTTAATTCGTCAAAATCAGATAAAACAGGTTCAACCCCTGACAAACCCTGCTCATGGGGCAAATTCAGAATTAGATCTTAACGGGGACTGGATTTCTCTGGGGGGAATTGATTTACAAATTAACGGTGCTTTGGGTGTAGCCTTTCCGGACTTGACCCCGGAAGATACTGAAAAGCTACACAAAATTTGTCAATATCTGTGGCAACAAGGAATTGATGGCTTTTTACCCACCCTGGTAACGACAACTGTTGAGAACATTGAGCGATCGCTATCTACTATCGCCCAATATTGTTGTCAAACACAATATGATTCAGAAAATACTGCGAAAATTCTAGGGGTTCATCTCGAAGGCCCTTTTCTCAATCCCATCAAACGCGGTGCTCATCCTCAAGAGTGTTTACTGCCTTTAACTCTAGAGAATGTGAAGCGAGTTTTGGCAGAGTTTGCCTCTATTGTAAAAGTGATTACCCTTGCCCCAGAATTAGATGAAACAGGGGAAGTGATTCCCTATTTGCGTCAGTTGGGGATTACAGTCAGCTTGGGTCACTCCTTAGCCACAGCTAGCCAAGCCCAACAAGCATTTAACCAAGGGGCAACCCTGGTCACTCATGCATTTAATGCCATGCCCAGTTTACATCATCGAGAACCGGGATTGCTCGGAGCAGCCTTAATTCATCCTGACGTTTATTGCGGTTTAATTGCTGATGGTCAACACGTTTGTCCGACGATGGTTGAGATTATATTGAAAGCGGCTCAAACAGGTATATTTATAGTCAGCGATGCCTTAGCACCCTTAGGTTTACCGGATGGAATTTATCCCTGGGATCAACGGCAAATTGAAGTCAAACAAGGAACCGCACGTCTTCTGGATGGAACTTTAGCCGGCACCACCCTACCGTTGTTAACGGGAGTCCAGAATTTAGTGAAATGGGGAATTTGTCCGGTTGAAACGGCTATTGCTTTGGCGACAGATACGCCTCGAAAAGCGATCGGACTTCCAGATGCGATCGCTCAATCTGCAACACAATTATTACATTGGCAGGTTACGTCTGACTCAACATCACAGCAGCCTCAACTCAGTTGGAAGCGATTATTTGAAACGGGTGAGTTGAAACCACCTCCCAACTGTTAAACCAATGTTAGAATTTGCCCAAATCCGGATTAGATCAGTCCATCATAAAAAAAACTCAATTTTTATCTAAAAATTATGGGCGAAGCAAAACGTCGGAAAGCTACGATGGGAGAGCAATACGGAAAGGAAGAATATATCCTTCCTTGGTTACCCATCACCAAAACCCAAAGTGAACAATTTGTTAAATGGACTACTCGCGGTGCATGGGTGGGGATTGGATTTTTAGTTGTATCTTGGCTAACCGTTCGGCTCATCGGTCCGGCTTTCGGTTGGTGGACTGTGCAATAAAAAGTGATAGGTCATTAGTCAACTGTTACTCCGTGCTGTCCGACAGACTACGCCACCGTATGTTCGAGGGAACAAAAGACTAATGACTTAATTTTCTGCACTCCTCTGTCTACATAAAGTTTAAATGAACTGAGAATTTATATAAGTGTTTTTTATATTATTAAATATTTTTATTCCTTCAGATAGAGTGTTTACAGATTGAGAAAAAACTACGATAGTTAAATCCGTGTTTATCCTGAATAGGTAAAGCATTGAGCGAATTCTTAGATTAAGGATTTTTGGCATCAATTTATTAGGTTTGACCCGAGACAATCATCAATTTGTCCACCATAAACTAGATTGTCAAAACTATTGAGGTTATACTAAGCCAAAATGTTAACTTAAGAATATTAAGATTATGTTACATTTTAGGCAGAATGCTTAGTGTGGTGATTAGAGGATTACTTGGAGGACAATTATGTTTCTCAGATTAGCAGAACAACACCGCAGATTTGTGATTGATTTAGTGATGAACCTTCAAGCCCTTGCTACCGTGCTAGAGCGCAAAGGTTATCTGGCTTCCTGTTACACCTGTGGCGGACAAATGAATAGTGCTTCGTTTATGGTGAGCTTAGGAGAGAGTCACCTGATTCGGTTTTTAGTCTCAGACTACGGAATTACTTGGACTGAAATGCGAGATGATCGTGAGTTGATGAAGCTTGAAGGGGCAGAAGCCATCAGTCAGTTACAGGAACTGGCAAACTTAGTCAAGTATGACGTTCAACCTTCTTTGTCTCACCCTCGAGTGGCTCAGCGGGCTTAAACAGGTCATTTCAATTCAATATTGTGTAATCTCACCCACCTCCAAAATGTTAATCTGGAAGAGAGGAAAATACCTTAGGTAACCCTCTAAAGGCTACTGAACTGTTATGGGCAGTAGCAATTCAATAAGAGTCAATATAACAATTTATGACAGTTTTGGAGTCTGAGTGGCAACACTTGTTTGTTGAAACGAACAACATCCGCTTACATTCTGTAACTCAGGGCCAAGGAGAGTTAGTGATTCTCCTCCACGGGTTTCCAGAATTTTGGTATTCCTGGCGATATCAAATTCCTGCTTTAGCCCGTCATTTTAAAGTTGTTGTTCCTGATTTACGAGGTTACAATGATTCAGATAAACCAGAGAATGGTTATGACCTAGATACGTTATGTGCTGATATCCAAGGCTTAATCAAGCGCCTGGGTTATGCAAAAGCCCATATTGTAGGACATGATTGGGGAGGAGTCATTGCTTGGCATCTAGCTCAGAAATTTCCTCACTGCCTCAACAGTTTAGCGGTTTTAAATGCACCACCGCCTCATCGATTTATCCAAGAGTTGATGAGTAACTTAGATCAAATCCGTCGAAGTTGGTTTGTATTCGCGTTTCAGGTTCCGGGTTTACCAGAGTGGTTGATTCAACAAAACCTGACAGAATTTGTCAAGGGTGCGCTACGGGAACACGCCATTCGTAAAGGTGCATTTAGTGCAGAAGAAACTCAAATTTATCAAGCTGCATTAGCAAAACCCGGTGTTTTACGCTCAGCAATGAGTTATTATCGTCAACTACTGTGGCCGCCGAATTGGTTATCGAGTTTCGTTCGGATGCCGCAAAAAGTAGAAGCACCCACTCTAGTATTATGGGGCAAAGAAGACTCATTTCTCAGCCATAAACTAACGGAGGGTTTAGATCGATTAATTGCCGCCCCGTTTAAACTGAGAGTCATCCCCGAATGTGGTCACTGGGTACAGCAAGAAGTTCCCCAAACGGTTAACCGAGAATTGCTGAATTTCTTGAAAAAATGATTGTCACGCAAGCGCGATACGTCTGACGTATCGCTGCTCGTTTAAAAATTACCATTCGCCTGCTAGATGTCAGTACTGAAAAGAAATTGCCGCTTATAATTTTACACAAACAGTATTTGAGCAGTCATAGCGGCAATTTAATGGCTTTGTTTCTAAAAGTATGAGTTTACTGCATAATGGGTTGCTTGGCAAATAACTCAATGGCTTTCTAATTAAACGCAGGAAGATTGTCAGGGTTGTGACTGGTAATTAAGCCCTTGTCTTCTACAACTTTACGATTTACCCAATTGGCACCTGCATTCTTCAAATCTGTTTTGAGAGACGGCCAGGAAGTTACCGTGCGTCCCTTCACAGCATCGGCTTCCATATAACCGGTTGGGAAAATATCAGTTAGAAACAACACTTGTTCATCTGGTAAACCTTCAGGAATTTTTAAAGGACCCACCCTTGTCATTACCAGTCCATGCACTTACATAGAGCCTCATAATCATTTTGAATGATATCTAAAACAGTCTCAACACTGCACTGTAGCAAAAATTACCCGTAATTCTTTCTATCTTCGTGGTTAGTCCTAACCCACGCTCTCACGCAAGAAAGATATCCTCAGTTACAATCATAATGCTGTACACCAGATACTAGCTAACGATGAACCCTCGTTTATTTCAACGCCTTCTTGCTTTTTTCAAACTTAAAATTGTTAGACGAGTTTTATTTGCCGTTGTGAGTTTATTAACAATCGCTTCATTGGCAGCATTATTAAGTCATATTTTACTATTACGTACAGCTTCTCAAAAACCTGTTGATTTATTTTTTGTTTTAGGGGGAAGCATTCGCCGTGAGATCTATGTTTCTCAACTGGTAAAACAGTTTCCAAATACTCGGATATTAATTTCAACAGGTTCTGATGATCCTTGTATTTTAAAGCTATTTGAACGGATTAATGCACCAACAAAACAGGTTTGGTTAGAAAAATGTGCTGATTCTACTTTTGGTAATTTCTTCTTTAGTTTACCTATTTTAAGGCAATGGCAAATTCATCATATTAAGTTAATTACTTCAGCTAGCCATCTGCCTCGGGCTAAATGGATGGCTCAAATTATATTAGGTGCTCATGGTATTTGGGTAGAAGTAGATGTTGTCGAAGAGACGGGTATTCCTGGAAATCAAGAATCTTTTCTCAAAACTATTCTAGATGTAACCCGTAGTCTAGTGTGGGCTTTAGCCAGTCAGGGGTTTAGCCCTTCTTGTCAAAAAATTGTTTCTTTGGAAACAATAGACTTACTGGAGTGGTGTGATGAAGGATTTAGTTGTGAACATCAAGGAAACGTAGACCCGCAGCAAATCTGTGAAGTGCTACATCAGTAATCATTGCCTTCGTTGCCTGTTGATATAAGTGCCTTTTTCTGAACTCTGTATTCTCCCAAATCTGTTTTGAGACAAAGCTCTGATCTTTTGTTCTGAGTGAATCAGGTCTATTATCAAACAGTATAAATAGTGGTTTAACTTCACCGGAATTCGACTTAATAATTTATTAATTTTTCTCCGTCAAATCTATCAGTATCTCAAGTTATTAGACAAGCTAAGTTTTTGATAGGTTCCCGCTTTTTTCTCAGTTGAATCGTTCAATAAAGCGGACATTATAAGAAGTAATATATAGCCTTAACTTTCTGTTACAAAAAGACTGTGTCACTTTGTCATGTTTTGCTGACATTGGTGTTCACAATTGTCACAACACAAGCCATAGGGCTTTATACTTTCTAGGGTGACTTAACTAACTAGAACCTAGATTTAATCGGATTTAGAGTTACATAACTCTAAATGGTCTTTTTAAAGGAACTATATAAAGATTCGGTAAAACCTGTCTTAAACTGGCACGCACTTCTACCATTCTGCACAGGTGCGTGTATACACTGAGAAATATCAGGCAAAACAATACGAGTAATGTGTGTACCAGACACAGTACTCGCATAACGGATGACAATCCACTCCAGTACAATGACAAACTCAGATCTTCAGGTCAGGGAGCAACCCAATGTTTGGAAGAGGGAAGATTTTCCTTCTCTGCTTCCGTCGTTGGAAAAGTTACTGAATCTAGCGAAGGTGGATCAGACCTTTGCACCGACCCTCAAATCGGCTTTAGAAGCCAAGGAGTATGCACTTGGAGAAAGTGTCTTTTCTTTTACCACATCGATTATAACACCCAGCATATCAGATTGGCCAGAAAATTTTGTTCAATCTGAACAAAACCCAGATTATTTGTATCTAATCTGTCAAGGACGAGTCCGAATACTCGGATACGATCCCACTGGGCGGCGATCCGTTTCGGTGCTTGTGCTTGAGCCGGGAGATATCTGTGGTGCCGACAGCTATTGGTTAGGAGAAAACTTACTACCCTACCAAATGGTTGCCGCCAGTGAAGGCATTGTGGCTCGGATTTCTTTGTCCGAATTGCAATCTTGTGGGCAACAGCAACCCGCTCTGCAAGATTATCTCTTAAATCAGGCATTGCAGCGACAACGCCTAATATTCTTCAAAACCCTAAGCGATCTCAAGCGGTGCACCAGCTATCAATTGCGAGAGTGCTTACCCGATTTAATTGAACATAATATAGAAGCGGGAACCAAACTCACCCAAGCAACTCCTACTGATACAGGCCGATTCTGGCTCTATCAGGGAGAAATTCGGGGTAAAGATCAAACGCCTCAAATGGGAGAGAGTTGGGGATATCCCGACAAAACCCCTAAAGGCTGGGTGGCTCAAACGCCGCTCAAGGTGTATCAACTGCCGTCGGAGACCTGGGAAATGTTGTCTGGACAAATTAAGTCCCCGACAACCGCTAAACATTCCAGCGTTGCTCCACGGAGGGTAGCAGTCCAAGCGGCTAAAGATACTCGTCCCTCAAAATCAACCCCAACCACCCCAGCTAAACCGAAGGCTGAATCCCCCATTACCTTTGCCAAACCCACAAAAGGTCGGCGCTTAAAAGGTGTATGGCGGCGCTATCCCTTCATTGAGCAGCAAAGTTCCTCCGACTGCGGCGCTGCCTGCTTAGGGATGATCAGCCAATATTGGGGTAAGTTCTTCAGTATTAATCACCTGCGAAATATTGCCAGTGTGGGCCGCTCGGGGTCTTCATTAAAAAGTCTGAGTAAAGCGGGTGAAGATCTGGGGTATCAAGCCCGACCTATCCGAGCCAGTTTTAGCCGGATTGAAAATCATAAACATCCTTGGATTGCCCATTGGCAAGGAAATCACTATATTGTCGTCTACCGAATTCGAGGTAAAAAAGTCCTAGTCGCCGATCCGGCTTTAGGAAAACGAGAAATTTCTCGCCAAGAATTCATTGAAGGTTGGACAGGTTATGCTCTGTTACTCGATCCCAGCGATCGCTTATACAGCACACCCGATGATAAACGCTCCCTGGGGCGATTTATCCCAATTCTCTGGCCTTACCGCTTTTTAGGGCTGCAAATTGTCCTCGTTTCGATTCTGATTCAGCTTTTTGGGTTAATTTCCCCCTTATTTACCCAGATTATTCTCGACCAAATTGTTGTCAGTCGCAACCAAACGACCCTAAACGTCTTTGTGATTGGGGCGCTACTGTTTGGGGTTTGGGCGATGATCTTGAAATCGGTTCGTAAATACCTGCTGAGTTATTTGTCTAACCGATTAGACTTAACCATGATCAGCGCCTTTATTAACCATGCCGTTAATTTACCGCTGAACTTCTTTGAATCTCGGCGGGTTGGGGATATCATCACTCGAGTGCAAGAAAACCAAAAAATCCAGCGGTTTTTGATTAGTAAGGTGATGCTGTCGTGGTTGAACTTTGTCACCGGGTTCATCTACCTGGGGTTGATGCTCTACTATAACGCACGACTTACCGTTTTAGTCCTCGGATTAATTCCCCCCATTATCATCATGACCTTGGCTGCAACGCCATTGTTGCGGAAGTTATCCCGAGAACGTTTTAGCGCAGCAGCGGATCAAAACTCTTCTCTGGTGGAGATGATGACCGGAATTGGCGCTCTCAAAGCCTCTGCGGCTGAACCGGAATTACGTTGGCGCTGGGAAGACTTACTCACCCATCAGATGAATGTCCGCTTTAAAGGGCAAAAACTGGCGATTAATTTAGGTATTCTCAATGGCTTAGTTAATTCCATCGGTGGGACTGCCCTGATGTGGTACGGAGCCAGCTTAGTGCTCAATAATGAACTGTCTATTGGTCAGTATGTGGCATTTAATATGATGAAAGGTCATATTATCAGCCCCGTGATTGCTCTGGCCGGATTATGGGATGAACTCCAAGAAGTCCTGATTTCTGTTGAACGGTTGAATGACGTATTTGAAACCGAACAAGAGGAAAACCCCGATCAACCGTTGTTGGTGATGCCCAAAATCAAAGGCAGTGTCAAATTAGAGGATATGACCTTCCGCTACAGCGAAGATGACGAGGCCAATACCCTGCAAAATATTAGCTTCGAGGTCGAAGCTGGGGAAACAGTTGCTATTGTCGGCCGCAGTGGTTCTGGGAAAAGTACCTTAATTAAGCTGCTGCAAGGACTTTATCGTCCCAATAGTGGTCATATCTGGATTGATGGACATGATATTTCCCATGTCTCTCCCTCCTCGTTGCGGGGTCAAATGGGGGTGGTTCCCCAAGAATGTTATCTATTCTCTGGAACTATTGCCGAAAATATCACCCTGTATCGTGATGGTTACAGTTTGGAAGAAGTGGTGGAAGTGGCAAAACTCGCCGAAGCCCATACTTTTGTTCAATCCATGCCCTTGGGATACAACACCAAAGTGGGGGAACGGGGTTCAAGTTTATCGGGGGGACAACGACAACGGGTTTCCATTGCTCGCGCCTTATTGGGAGCACCACCGATTCTGGTCTTAGACGAGGCAACCAGTTCTTTGGATACCGAGAGTGAACGACGATTTCAACGCAACTTAGAACAAGTCAGTCGCGATCGCACTACCTTTATCATCGCTCACCGTCTGTCTACTGTTCGTAATGCGAGTCGAATTCTGGTATTAGATCGGGGGATTTTAGTCGAACAAGGCGATCACCAGGAACTGATGGCACTGGAAGGACTGTATTATCACTTGGCGCAGCAACAACTCGATCTGTAAATCCCTGCCAAAATAATCTGTTATTTGTAAAGCTGCTAATTTCGCAGTTTTAGGGGAAAACACCGCGCTTAATATCCGTAAATACACGTAAATCAGTGGTTCGGAGGTAAAACAATTAATTCGGTCAATTTACATGATTCCTCTCATGCTAGACAGCAGTCAGACAAGAGGTGTGAGGTGTGGTCAGCCATTTGTACAAGCATGACTCAATATTATGAAAGCAGAAGCAAAACACATCTACGGTGGGGTGGCAGGGTCGGCGACTCGTTCCCAAGCTTCACCCGGAATACAAGAAACACAACAGGATGCTCAGTCCTCCTCAGACTTTAAAGTATCAGAAATGGGCAACTGGTCCCCAGAACTACAATCGGTTCTCGATCAGCCTGCTGCATCATTTCCTTTAAAGGTGATTCTAGCCGGAGCCGCATTTGTCGGGATTTTTGGAGTCTGGGCACATTTCGGCACCATCGATGAGATTGGGAATGCTCGGGGGGAGTTGGTTCCTCAAGGAGATGTCTATAAAATTCATCCGGTTGATTTGGGGAAAATTGTTCAAGTTTCAGTTGCAGTCGGGGATATGGTGCAAGCGGGTCAAGTCATTGCTCAATTGGATAATGAACTGGCAGCAACCGATGTTGAACGACTCGAACAACAACTGAGAGCTTACCAACAAGAGCAACTGCAAAAGCAAGGCTTATTAGAAAGAACCCATCTCGAAGCCCAAACCCGCAGCGCGATCGCGGCTGCTCAAATTCAAGCCCAGCAAGCGGCAATGAATCAGGTAGAAACGCGAATCTCAGCCACTCAACAATTGTTAAATCAGTACAATTCTGAAGTGGAAGCGGCTCAAGTTCGTCTAGAAGGCCTCGCCCCCATGAGTGGTCAAGTCGATCATCTCCTGGAGCAGTTGAGAGCCTCTGAAGCGGCTGCATCGGAACGGGTAGAGCGATTGAGACCCTTAGTAGAACAGGGGGCATTATCTAAAGAATTTTTGTTCCAAGCCGAGCAAACCCTGCGCGATCGCCAACGAGCCATTGCTCAAACCGAGTTAGGGGAAACCAACTCGAGCCGGGAACAGATATTTCAAGCCGAACAAACCGTGCGCGATCGCCAGCGTGCCATTACCCAAAACCAAGGGGAACTGGAGCAAATGGGTTCCGAGGCTCAACGGATGGAAGCTGAATTGTCCCAAAGACGAGCTGAAGCTGAGAATATGGCGATCGAAACTCAGCAAAAAATTCAACGACTGGAGTTGGAGTTAACCCAGCTTAACGGTCGGATGGCAGAAACCCAGAAGCTGTTAACTAACGCCCAAGCCCGATTAGGGTATAAGTCTTTACACGCGCCGATTGATGGCATTGTCTCAGTATTGAATGTTGCCAATATCGGAGAAGTGGTGCAGCCCGGACAAACTGTGGCTGAAATCACACCGGACGAAGCGCCCTTGGTGTTGTCGGCTTCTTTACCAGAGAGTCAAGCGGGTTTCTTGAAAACCGGGTTACCGGTCAAAGTGAAGTTTGATGCCTATCCTTATCAGGATTATGATGTCATCGCCGGAACAGTCAGCTCAATTTCACCCGATACGGTGATTACTCAAGGTGCCCCTAGCCCGGTTTATGAAGTGGAAATTACCTTAGAACGCAATTATGTGGTCGAAGGTCAAGAACAAATTCAGTTTAAGCCGGGACAAACAGCAACCGCCGACATTATCATCCGTCGTCGTCGGATTATGGATATTTTACTCGAACCGATTCGCAAATTACAAGATAGCGGCATCGAATTTTAAGACTTGACCCCTTTAGTCACTGTCTGGGTTTAGGTTAGGGACGCAAAAACAGTTTTAAGCTTACAAATCAGTTTTCAGTATTACAACATTTATTCTCAGGAGGCATGATCATGACTTATCAGCGTTACCCTTTTAACCACCAGTCCGAAAAGTCTATGAGTGAGGATCAACTCGATCAAATTATTGATGCAATTCTAGGCGGCAAATATTCTTGGGCTTGTGTCTTACTTCTCCGTTTTGTGGGTTATAATCCGCTGCATTATATTCCCTACCGCACTTATAACCGGTTGATGAAACAAAATGGTTTAGGACGTAACTCCAAAGCTGACGAGAATTCAAATTCTAATCATTCTTCTCAGAAAAGAGAGAAAAAAATTGCTGATTTAGCTTATATAGATTCAGCCAAAGATCAATGTTCTGCGGTTTCAGGTGGTTCTCGACATTTAGAAGTGTGCGATGATCGCTCCTGGATTCGTTAATAACTAATTAGCAATCTAGCTGATTTAACTTGATGAGCATCATATTGTTTAGAACGATCTTAAATTCTAAACCTTACCCATCCCAGAGAGAGTGCATCTACTTTTAATACAATTAACAACAGCAGACCCATATCATGATTGAAGTTTGACTTCAAAACATGAAAGAGTTTTTTTCATAAACACAAAGGTTTTCAGCTTTTTAAATTTATGTAAACAGTTGCCAGTTTGGCAACATTTCGATCAAACTCAACATTTTAATGGTTTTAGGCTTTATCTAGCTCAATCTATTTTGAAACCAATCATATTTTTAAATGACTGGTATTCAGCTAAATTGAAGCCTCAAACTGACAACAACCCAACCCAGAAGTCTGAAATACGACTCACCCATTGAACCAAGAAGAATACAAGGAGAAATCCACAATGAAAGTTGCAATTCTTGCAGGGGGATTAGGCACTCGCCTTTCTGAAGAAACCGTTAATAAGCCGAAGCCAATGGTAGAGATTGGCGGCCGCCCCATCTTATGGCATATCATGATGAACTACTATCATCATCGCTTTCAAGACTTTGTCATTGCCTTAGGTTATAAAGCAGAAATTATTAAAAAATATATGGCAGATTACTGTTCTTTGAATAGTAATATGACAGTTAACTTACGCAACGGCCAGATTAAACTTCACGAGGGTTATCAGCCTGACTGGACAGTGGATTTAATTGACACTGGACTGTATACCAATACAGGCGGCCGGATTAAAAGATTAGCCCCTTATGTCAACAATGAAACCTTCATGTTAACTTGGGGAGATGGAGTTTCAGATATCAATTTACAAGAGTTACTCGCCTTTCATCGCAGCCATGGTAAACTGGCGACTTTAACCGCAGTTCATCCTCCGGCCCGCTTTGGTCATTTAGATTTAGATGGGGATCAAATTGTAGAATTTTCTGAAAAGCCTCAGACCCGTGAAGGTTGGATTAATGGGGCATTTTTTGTACTCGAACCGGGTGTATTTGATTACATTGAAGGGGATGATACTCAGTGGGAAAAATCACCGCTGGAAAACTTAGCAAAAGATGGTCAATTAATGGCGTATAAATACACGGGTTTTTGGCAGTGTATGGATACAATTCGGGATAAAAAACGTCTTGAAAAACTATGGGATAGTGGGGATGCACCGTGGAAGACTTGGCAGGAACCTCAACTTGAATTAAATTATAAATCCTCTCAAAATGGGCGACAGAGTAGTCCAGCTTACGCCCATCGTTCTTAAATTTAATGAATTGAGCTTGAACTCGTGAAAAAAGCAATCAGTAATTGAGTAGACTTTTCTAAAAATGAGAAAATTTAATCATCTTAAAAGTAACTGAATATTGCTGATTGCTATGAATAATTTTGTTGAATTGAATTGTCTATCACTGTTGGAGATTGAACCATGGCATCCTTAACTCAAGTTCTTCAAGTTGCTGTTCAACATCATCGCGCCAACCGCCTGGGTAAAGCTGAACAAATGTATCGTCAGGTATTAGCAAAACAGCCTCACAATTCCGATGCATTACATGGCTTAGGTGTACTTGCCCAACAAATTGGTCAGCATCAAAGTGCTGAAAAGTTATTTAATACTTTATTACGGTTTCAGCCAGAGTCGTTTAAAGCTTGGTTTAGTTTAGGCAATGTTCGCCAAACCCAGGGACAACTGGCAGAAGCGGCTGAGGCTTATCGTAAAGCATTAGCAATTCAACCGAAAGCGGTTGCTGTTCATAATAATTTAGGTTATACTCTTCAGCTTCAAGGAAAGTTAGAAGAGGCAATTTTCTGTTATCAAACAGCTTTAAAGTTACAGCCAAATTGTACCGAAGCGGCTGTGAATTTAGGCATGATTTTATTTGAACAAGGAAAGTTGTCTCCTGAAGAAAAAGTTAACTACGCAATTTTAAATAATGAACTGGGTTTAGGACAGAAAAAAGCAGGGGATTTAAAAAATGCCATCACCTACTATCAACAGGCGGTGACTTTAAATCCTGAGTTAGCAATCGCTCATTATAACTTAGGGGTGGCTTTACAAGAACAAGGTCAGTTAAAAGAAGCCATTACCGCTTATCAACAAGCATTACAACTGATTCCAGCATCAGAAACGGTTTATAAGCCTTTAATTTCTAAGAAATTAGAACATTTAATTCGACAGCAAAATAGTCAAGAAACAGGTCAGACTCAGAAAAAGCTAAAAGTGGCTTTCATCTGTCAGCCGTTTGTGATGACTGTGTTTCCCCGGCCGATGGATTCGATTGGGATTTTAACTTATGAAATTGTCCGGTTACTCGCAACAGATAGTGATGTTACTGTCTATGCTCCGGCTAAAAACTTCCGGGAAGATTATCAAGAAAATGTACAATATCGCTATATTCCGGTTGAACTCGATCAAAAGGCATTAAAGTATATAGAAAAATACCCCGGTTTTAAACAACCGAAAAGCCCTTTAATGGCATCTCAATATTACTATTTGGGCTATATTTTGCAAATTGCCAATGAACTGAAAAAGCAAGATTACGATATCGTTCATGTTCATAATTTGTCTCAGTTTGTGCCGATTTTGCGCTTACTTAATCCGGAGATTAAAATTGTTCTCCACATGCACTGTGAGTGGTTGAGTCAACTGGATTATAAACTACTGAAAAACCGATTACCTCAAGCCGATTTAATTGTTAGTCCGAGTGATTATATTACCCAAGGTGTACAGCAACGTTTCCCAGCCCTAGCCCAGCGTTGTCAGACTGTTTATAACGGTGTTAATATTAGCCGCTTTATTAATTCTTCAGCTATTAAAAAGCAAAGCAATTCTGATAAAAACACAGTCAAGCGTTTACTATTTGTTGGACGAGTTTGTCCTGAAAAAGGCTCTCATATTTTGTTAGAAGCTTTTGAAAAAGTTTTAGAAGCTTATCCCAAAGCGCAACTGACATTAGCGGGGCCAGTGGGTGTGATTCCTTACGAATATTTAGTGGCTCTTAGTGATGATAAAAAAATTAAAGAATTAACACATTTTCATCAAGATGATTCTTGGCTGGGTTATCTCAAGCGTAAAATATTTCAAATCAATGGAGATCAAAATGGTCAAGGTGCACCCGTTAATTTAGCGGGCTTAATAGCCCCGAATCAACTGGCAAATTACTATCAACAATCGGATGTATTTGTATTTCCTTCAGTCTGTCACGAAGCCTTT
>CAYNXM010000139.1:0-8066 GCA_964401105.1 uncultured Lyngbya sp.
TGAGCCACATTTAATAAATCAATTGGGGTTAAGCGATCATCATGTCTGGCTAAAGTTCGGGCAGGATTTGCCGCCTTAGAAACATTGCTAAAAAAAGGAGGATTAGCCACCAATAAATCATATAATTTGCTAGAAGAACAGAGATAATCTTGAATGGTACAATGATATACTCGGGTCCGGTGTTGCCAAGGCGATCGCGCAACATTTTCCCGCGCTTGTAGATAGGAATCTAAATCGATTTCAACCGCGTCAATCTCGGCTGTTGAACGCTGTGCTAACATCAAAGCAATTAAGCCTGTACCGGTGCCAATATCTAAAATAGACTGTGCGCCTTTCGGGTTCGTCCACGCACCGAGTAGCACCCCATCAGTTCCGACTTTCATGGCACAGCGATCTTGAACAATGGTAAACTGTTTAAATTGAAATTGATCGCTGCCCATCGATCTTTATTTCTCTAGCCGAATTGCGTACCATTGAAGATATTTCCCCGGACTGAGATCAAATTCACAGCCGGTATCCAGTAAATATTGAGCCTGTTGACTGACCGTCGAAAACTTCTGTAAATCACGGGGTAAATTATCCTGTTGCTCAGATAAGACGGACTCTAATTTCGTCAGCAATTCAGCGCGAGTCAGAATAACTTCGGGTTGATTGACTTCTAATACCACAAAATGGTCTTCTGAATACATTAAGGAATTTGACATTCTTGAACTTTTGTTAACTATTAATATTTCATTGTGACTTGGGTGAATCAGTCTGGCAATGAGGGACAATCTTGAATGGCATCATGGTACGATTGAGGTCTATCCCCCAATCCCGTCAGCGATCGCCGGAGCTTACATCCAGCATCTGGCTGAGTTCAATCAGTACCGCTTTTGCCGTTATGTCTGCCAAGAGATAAATTAATTGTTTTATGACTACTTCTGTCAATCCATCAGCTCCCGTTCGCAAACCTTCTAAACTAGAAGGGCTTAAAGAAAATAGTAACAATCTGCGAGAACCACTAGCCACAGAACTTCAGAATGATGAAAACTTCTTCACCGAAGATGCCATTCAAATCTTGAAGTTTCACGGATCTTATCAACAAGATAACCGGGATAACCGCGTCAAGGGTCAGCAAAAAGACTATCAAATGATGTTGCGAACCCGTAACCCCGGCGGGTTCATTCCATCCCAACTGTATTTAACCTTAGATCGTTTATCCGATGAATACGGTAATGGCACGATGCGAGCCACCACTCGCCAAGGGTTTCAGCTTCACGGGGTATTGAAAAAAAATATAAAAACCGTGATCGCGGCCCTGGTGAAAAGTATGGGATCAACGCTCGGGGCCTGTGGAGATCTCAACCGCAATGTTATGGCTCCGGCTGCCCCCTATCGCGATCGCCCAGAATATGAATATGCCCGGACTTATGCCAATAATATCGCCGATCTCTTAGCGCCTCAAACCGGAGCTTATTACGAAATTTGGCTTGATGGGGAAAAATTCATCAGCGCCGAAGAAGATCCAGAAGTCAAAGCCGCCCGCCAACGTAACGGAAACGGTACGATTTTTCATGACCAAGAAGAACCGATCTATGGTCAGCATTATATGCCCCGGAAGTTTAAATGTTCTGTAACCGTACCGGGAGATAACTCCATTGACTTGTATACCCAAGACTTGAGTTTAGTTGTCATTACTAATTCCGATGGAGATCTCGTTGGCTTTAATATTTATGCTGGAGGCGGTTTAGGACGAACTCATCGTAAAGAAGAAACCTTTCCCCGACTCGCCAATGAAATCGGTTATGTTGCCAAAGAAGATGTCTACGATGCGGTTAAAGCCATTGTAGCCACTCAAAGAGATTATGGCGATCGCAGTAACCGCCGTCATGCCCGGATGAAATACCTGATTGAAGACTGGGGGGTTGAGAAATTTAAAGCCAAAATCGAAGAGTATTTCGGCAAACCCTTACAGCCTTTTAAATCCTTGCCAGAATGGAAATATCAGGATTATCTCGGATGGCATGAACAAGGAGATGGCTTAAAATTTGTTGGGATTTCCGTTGAAAATGGCCGGGTTAAAGATGAAGCAGATTTCCGACTGAAAACAGCATTGAAAACCATTGTAGAACAATTCCAACTGCCAATGGTTCTCAGTGCCAATCACAATATTCTGCTGTATGATATCAACCCAGAAGATCAACCCAAAATTCAACAGATTTTGGATGAGCATGGCATTGCTAAAGAATCAGACATTGACCCTTTAGTGCGCTATGCTATGGCATGTCCGGCGTTCCCTACCTGTGGACTAGCGATCGCAGAATCTGAACGCGCTATCCCTGGTATCCTGAAACGGATTCGGGTATTGTTGGACAAGGTAGGACTGGCACAGGAACATTTTGTTATTCGGATGACAGGATGTCCTAATGGATGTGCTAGACCTTATGTGGCGGAACTCGGATTTGTCGGCAGCCTCCCCGGTACCTATCAAATTTGGTTAGGGGGATCTCCCGATCAGACGCGACTGGCTCAACCCTTTGTCGATCGATTACCGATTGATCAGTTAGAACAGTTCCTCGAACCGATGTTTGTTTATTTTAAGCAAGATCGGCAACCAGAGGAATCTTTCGGGGATTTTTGCTCGCGCGTCGGCTTCGACGACATACGCCAGTTTGTAACTCATTATCAACCCATGCCTTCGATAAATATGAACGAGACAGCAGTGATGCCAAGCAGTGCAACCCTCCCAGAACAAGTGCCTTCTGTTACACCAAGTAACAACAATGGCTTGACTCAGCCTACCTCACCAGAGGCCGAAACAACCACCGATCCCAATAAAATTCGACACCGGGTGAGTGTACGCCATGAAGTTTATACTCAACTCAAAGAAGAATCTAAGCGTTTGGGTAAACCCGTGGTTGAGATCGCCACAGCCGCGATCGAAGAATATCTCGGCAAGCTAAAGACCGAACAACCGGCTGAGTAAGCCAATTCGGATGAAATAGGGGGTGTAGGGTGTTGGCAATTAAACAACTGCCTGCACTCACACCACAGAAGTGTTGTCTCATTTTTTAACTTTCAGCGGTTGAGGCGTGATGGTTCAACTTCAAAGACTCGCGATCGCCCCGAATCAAATTCACAACCAACAGGTTGACCTCACCGCCCCGCAACAGCATTATCTTGGTCGGGTTCTCCGACTCAAACCGGGCGATCGCTTTATTATTTTAGATGGTATTGGTCATTGGTGGTTAGCTCAGCTTAACGTTAGCTTACCGGCTACACCACCCCAAGCCGAATTACTCGAAACTATTACGGTCAAAACAGAGTTACCTTTTGATTTAATCCTGCTGGCTGCCATTACTAAAGGTAGTGGTTTTGAAGACATTATTCGCTGTACCACTGAATTAGGGGTAACGCAATTAATCCCTATTTTAAGTGAACGCACCCTGGTTCAACCCAGTCCCCAGAAACTATTGCGATGGCGACGTATTGCCACAGAAGCCGCTGAACAGTCAGAACGTCAAATTATCCCCACATTACTCGATCCGATGTCCTGGAAAGCTGCCTTATCTGAGGTCAATTCCCAAAACCCGATCAAAAGCCCCCAACGCTATCTGTGTGTGGCGCGGGGTGATATTCCTCATTTACTCAGTCATCTACCGTCTCAGTTGCCATTAAACCCAGTTGATGCCATCACCATTGCAACAGGCCCAGAGGGCGGATGGACAGAAGCAGAAATTAAAGTTGCGATCGCCGCTGGGTTTCAACCCGTTTCTTTGAGTCGTCGGATTTTAAGAGCCGTTACTGCTCCCATTGTGGCAACTTCAATGATTGTGGGATGTTTAGAAACCAACAACAAACTTCCCTACCAAAAAGTTTAAAATTGCCGATCTCGAAAGCTTACTCAAAGCTGTTTTTAACAAAGTTGTCATCCCTAAAGCAAAAGATTAACTTTTTAACAAATATTCTACTCATCTAAATATAGGGCTATAGGGTGGTATCATTATTCAGTATAGATTATAAATTAAATATTTAAAGAATCTTCTTATGAGTAGTGAAGTCAAATCGTCTCAGAAAGATCTTAACAAAGAGAATGATTTACCCTGATCTCTACAGACCATCATTGATGGCATTCTTCACCATAAGAATTCAATCAAACCTAGTTTAGCTAAAAAAATTATTCTGGAAGCTGGGGTGAAGATGGAAGAATTAAATCCTTGGGAAACCTACGATCATCCTCTCGTTGATAGTTATGGACGAAAATTAGTTTTTGCTAATGATTTTTTTGAGATCATGGTGATGTCTTGGACTCCTGGGGATGTCTCAGCTATCCACGATCATGGCTATACTCAATGGGGAGCAGTTCAAGTATTTGGACCTGCTGAACACGCAACTTTTTGGGTTCAAGATGATTCTATCAATACCCTTTCGCGGGAAGTGATGCAACCCGGTAAAGTGATTGCGGTGGGACATCAGCTAATTCATCAAATGTCTAATCGTTCCCAAGAAAAGTTTTTAAGTCTTCATGTTTATGGGGTGAATACTGTAGGATTTGATCAAAAGTCTGTTACTGCAAACGCTCGAATTTGGAACGTGACTGATGGAATTATTCAGTACACTGATGGCGGTGTATTTTTCGCCTTACCTGAAGAACAAATTAATGCTGTATAACCCGCTCCAATTCCCGATTATTTATCCTAGTTACATAATACAATAGAATATTTACGGAGAGTTCGGACAGCTAATAATTCTAGTAAAAATCAGAGATATAACAGTTTAGAAAAAAGAATAACTGAGGAACTTTTTGATCTGACTCATTGGGATGCTTTGAAAACAGAGTTGATGCCACATCTCGATAGTAGTTCTCATATCAAAAATAGCAAATTTTATCAAATGTTGCGAGATGAATTAATTCATTTAGCTGATCTTCAAAATGAAATATTAGCTCAAGAAAATAATGAGACAGATTCATTTTATACCTATGCAGAGCTTTATGATGAAATCATTGGTCAAAAATGTTTAGATGACTTTACATCTCAATATATTAAATTTGTTCACGACAGCTATAATCTTAATTTTTCTACCTCGCAAATTCTATCTATTGGTTGCGGAACTGGTATCATGGAAGAATATATCATCAAAACCTATCAGGTATCACCAGATAATTTACTGGGAATAGATATTTCGGAAGCGATGGTTAAAATTGCCAGTAAAAAGATTAAAGCTCGCCTAGGAAATATTATAGAGATGAAAGCAGAAAAAAAGGATTTTGATCTCTGCTTTTCTAGCTTAAATTTTTTTCAATATCTGCCTGCATTAATGATGGATAAAGCCAGACAAAACACATCGAAATTAACAAAAAAAGGAGGATATTTTATAGGATATTTTATGACTCCAGATCACATTCGTTGGTATCCTGATGTGATCACCTCTGAAAATGTAATTTCTTTAAGAAAAGCTTTGCTTCTAGAAGAAAAACATAACAGTTTTCAACAAAGTGAGATCATTAATATTAGCAAACTTAACGGCAAATTACGTGTGACTTATGAAGGTAAACAGATTCGTTATTTACCGTCTTTATGGAAAGTTAGACACTTATTTAATAAATATTTTCAATCCGTCGATCTTTTCGATGCGGTCACCTTAGAAATATTAAGTTTTGACAATGATACTTCTCCTTCTACTCGTTATTTAGTGGTTGCTAAAAACTAAGTTTAGTATTTCAACCAATCAGAGGAGTAGAACTAATTTTTGATAAAATTTCCAGATGATATTAAAAATATATCTGTTGGTGACAAATATTGTTACTTAAGCTATCAGGAAAAAGAAGCTGGCAAAGGCTCATAGTCAAAGTTAAGGCGACGACACTAATGCAACCAGCCATAAATAAGTGCCTTCTACCATTGGGAGGTAAAACAATATCTAAAATAGCCAAAAAGATCCATAATTGTTACAACTCGGCTCAATCCAGCCTCTGATCGATTAAGATTAATGTGTTGGGATGCAGGTAAAACAGGTAATGAAGCCAACAATGAACCAGTCTGAGGAAAAAATTGCCAAGCAGTTTCGTTATCTACAATCTCAACTGCGTCAGCATTCCCAAGACAAAGATCAACTCGAACAGGGCGATTTTGATGTTTTAGTGATTCCCTCTATCAGTTTAGATCAAGCTCAACTGGCGAAAATTGAAGGGGTTCACCAATATGAAGAACGTCTACTATTTTCCCTAATTCGCTTACGAAATCCTCAGATGCGGTTAGTTTATCTCACTTCTCAACCCATTCATCCCAGTGTGATTGATTATTACCTGCATTTAATGCCCGGAATTCCGTTTTCCCATGCCCGCGATCGCCTGATGTTATTCTCGGTGTATGATTCTTCCCATCAATCCCTCACCAATAAGATTTTAAAACGTCCTCGTCTATTGGAACGTATTCGACAAGGGTTACGTCCGGGACAATCCTACATGGTTTGCTTTAATTCGACTGCCTCTGAACGGGAATTATCAGTAAAATTAGGTATTCCATTATTGGGTTGCGATCCGGATTTATTGGAATGGGGAACTAAAAGCGGGAGTCGGCAAATATTTGCAGAATGTGATATTCCTCACCCCGATGGCAGTGATTTAGTGTGGACAATTGAGGATTTAGTTCAAGTTACAACGGATTTATGGGAACGTCAACCCCATCTAAAACGCATCGTCATTAAGTTAAATGAGGGATTTTCAGGGGAAGGAAATGCATTGTTAGAGTTACCCCCTAATTTAGGAGAAACCCGTCAGCAAAGAGTGTCTGCTATTGGGGAAAGTTTACAACAGTTACGGTTTCAATCAGTAGAAGAAACCTGGGAAAATTTTAGTCATAGGATTCCAGAATTAGGGGCGTTAGCCGAAGCTTATATTGAAGGCAGTGATAAGCGATCGCCGAGTGTTCAATGTCAAATTCATCCCTCAGGGGAAGTAGAAGTTCTGTCCACCCACGATCAAATTCTTGGCGGCCCAGATGGTCAGATTTTCTTAGGCTGTCAATTTCCAGCGGATGAATCCTATCGGTTACAGTTACAAAATATTGGAGAAAAAGTCGGAAATAACTTAGCAAAAAAAGGGGCTTTAGAACGCTTCGCACTCGATTTTATTGCCGTTCATCGCGATAATCAATGGGATTTACAAGCCATTGAAATTAATTTACGTCGTGGGGGAACCACTCACCCCTTTATGACACTAAAATTACTGACTAATGGATCTTATGATTCAGCCAGTGGTTTATTTTATAGTCCCAAAGGTTTGCCTAAATATTATATTGCTTCTGACAATTTACAAAAGGATTGTTATCAGGGATTATTACCGGATGATTTAATGAATATTGTGGCACAACATCAGCTTCATTTTGATAGTAGTACTGAAACGGGGACAGTGTTTCATCTGATGGGATGTCTATCCGAATTTGGTAAAGTAGGGCTGACTTGTATTGGTAATTCTCGTCAACAAGCAGAAGAAATTTATCAAAATGTAGTTGCTGTTTTAGATCGAGAAACCCAGGGGGATACTAGCTACTCAAATAGTAGAAAATTGTTCTTAGTTCCCCAGCCTATTCCGGATTTTAATCCAGTTGAATCTCTCTCAATCGTTCAGGAGGTTTGAGAATTTGCGTTCCAGTTGAAATTCTTTTCTTTGGGGTATTGATTCAAACGGATTATTGTATATAAAGAAACACGCTTATCCTTTAATCCCAACAACTAACTTTGACATCATACAGCGTTTCAATCCAAACCTTCGCACCATATCTGGAACTATTGGGACAATAGACGGAAAATGTTTGGGCGTGACGGGAAATGTTTGGCGCGCGCGCCAACCCGTCGATAGCCCAACCCGTCGATAGACAACTCGACAGCCTCCCAATATTTCTACCTCATGTCCATAAAGGTTGAGATTACCCTTTGAGCCTACAGAGGGCGTTGGCAGCTTAGTGTTTGTGAAGAAGTTGGCTTCCTCACTAGGTTTGCACCGCTTCTTCACTGTAATTACAGGTTGTTGAAGATTTTGTTTTTGATTTTCTCTAATTTTATGTGAGTTGACATGAATAATT
>CAYNXM010000140.1:0-5908 GCA_964401105.1 uncultured Lyngbya sp.
GCAAGAGACAAAATTCTAAGAGTTCGATGATCAGACTCGGAGTGGGAAAGGCTTGCAGATTATGCAAAGTCCAAAGACTATACTCTTACGGAGGTGATCCGTGATTATATTAAACGGTTGCCCCGAAATTCATCCCGTCAGTATAGCTGAGGGTCTTCTTTCGGTATTAAGATAAACGATACTGATTCGGGTGCAGAGTTGACAGAGTAAGGGTTTGAGAGATTTGATTCAGAGAAAAACTTTTTAGATTCAGATGCACCGATTGCTACAGTTATAAAATTATCCTTTATCATTAGTTAAAATGTGGTATCTCCTGAACTTGATTCAGGTGCTACCAACAACCCGTTGCTAAACGCCATAATACTTGTGTCGCACTCTGCCGAACCGAACCCCACACTCGATCTGACGACAATATTTCCCTTTAAGTTAGATCGTTTTCAACTGAACGCGATCGCTGCATTGGACGCTGGGAAGTCTGTTGTGGTTTGCGCCCCCACCGGTTCAGGTAAAACCTTAATTGGTGAATATGCCATTCATCGGGCATTGAGTCAAGGACGACGAGTGTTTTATACCACTCCCCTTAAGGCCTTGTCAAACCAAAAGCTACGGGACTTTAAACAAGCGTTTGGGCCGGAATTAGTGGGGTTACTCACTGGAGATTCTTCGATTAATCGAGATGCTCCAATTTTAGTGATGACAACGGAAATTTTCCGTAATATGTTATACGGTACACCGATTGGAGAAGTGGGAACTTCTTTAGAAGGGGTTGAGGTGGTAGTATTGGATGAATGCCACTACATGAACGATCGACAGCGGGGAACGGTTTGGGAAGAGTCGATTATTTATTGTCCCCCGTCTATTCAATTGGTGGCCCTGTCTGCAACGGTTGCTAATAGCGACCAACTGACGGACTGGTTATCGAATGTTCATGGCCCCACTGAGTTAATCGACTCCGATCATCGTCCGGTACCGTTATTATTCCATTTCTGTAACACGAAGGGAATGTTCCCCTTGTTGGATGATGACCGCAAAGCTATTAACCGTTTACTCAAAAGTAAAAAGCCTCATCATGGTAAGTATAACCCCCGCCGCCGTTATACGGAAGGTCAACAAGGTCGCAGTTTAGCTGGTGCCCTCAAAAGCTTAGAAAAACAAGACTTATTACCGACTATTTATTTAATCTCCGGTCGTCGGGGTTGCGATCGCGCGGTAACAGATTTAAAGTTAGAATCAGTTAATCTCCTCAGTCGTAAAGAAGCCGCCGCAGTTAAAGATTACATCGATGCTTTTTTACAAGAATATCCTCGTTTTCGTCAACAAAAATCCTTAAAATCACTGTATCATGGTATCGCCACTTATCACGGTGACTTAGCCCCAATATGGCGACAATTTATCGCCCATCTGTATCAACAAGAATTAGTTAAAGTTCTATTTGTCCCAGAAACCCTGTATGCCTTGCATCAGTTGCAACGACGGCAAATGTTACCGGCTATTTATTTTATCTTTAGTCGGCGGGGTTGTGATTTGGCAATGGATGAATGTTACGCTGCAATTGATGAATTAGGAACCGTTTCTCTGGTTACCCCAGAAGAAGCTACTGAATTACATCACCGCATTGAAGACTTCCTTGCCCGTAACCCAGAAGCCGGTCGTCCTCAACACCTCGAACCCTTATACGCTGGCATTGCGGCTCACCATGCAGGTATTTTACCGGTTTGGAAAGTATTAGTCGAAGAATTATTTACCCGAGGGTTAATTAAAATTGTCTTTGCAACAGAAACCTTAGCCGCAGGAATTAATATGCCGGCCCGGACTACCCTCATTTCTAGTTTATCGAAACGAACCGATGAAGGCATCCGCTTACTGAAACCTTCAGAATTCTTGCAAATGTCTGGACGGGCAGGACGACGAGGAATGGATAGAATAGGTCATGTGGTAACGATACAAACGCCGTTTGAAGGGGCAGAAGAAGCTGCTTATCTGGCAACGGTTGGGGCTGACCCATTGGTGAGTCAATTTACCCCCAGTTACGGCATGGTCTTAAACCTATTACAAACCCATAATTTAGCAGAAGCCAAAGATTTAGTTGAACGCAGTTTTGGTCAATATCTATCCAATAGCGCTTTAGTTCCGGAAGAAAAAGCGATTAAAGCCAAAGAAGCTGAACTGATGGAGATTGAATCTCAGTTTAACACCGATGGGGAACAACCGTTAAATCAGTTAGAAGAAATTATCGCCAATTATGAGAAAATGCAAGAACGGCTGCGGGAAGAAAAACGGCTATTGAAAACCCTTGAACAGCAAGCCGAAGAAAGCCGGACTCAATACATGGCAGAAGCGTTAGAATATGCAGTACTGGGAACCGTGTTAAGTTTGCAAGGAAAACACGTTTCTAAAGGAAAAAGTGCCGATGCCCCTGTAGCGGCTGTATTAGTGGCAAAAACGCCAAGTTCTGGACAATTGCCCTATTTACTGTGTTTAAGTCAAGATAACCGTTGGTATGTTGTCTCTGCCCAGGATGTCGTCGCCTTGCATGGAGACTTGGCCCGTGTCACGGGTGTGGATTATCTTGAAATTCCAGATATGCCATTTAAATTGGGTCAGCGTCGTCGCGGTGAAGCGGTTTCAGAGGCTGTCGCTGAACAAATTCCCGGTGTAGCAGCCCCACCCTTACCCCCGGAAGTTGCAGCCCAATTACAACAGGTTCAAACCCTAGAAGAACAACTGGAAAATCATCCCATTCATCAATGGGGAAAACCCCAGAAACTGATTAAACGGTGGCGACGTTGGACGGGGTTACAGCAGGAAATTGATAGCCGTCGTCGCCAACTGCAACAGTATCTCGGCCGTCACTGGCGGGACTTTCTGGATCTAATCACTATTTTACAGGAATTTGAAGCATTAGAAGGGTTAGAACCCACTCCTCTGGGACAAGCAACCGCAGCGGTACGAGGCGATAATGAATTATGGTTAGGGTTGGCGTTAATCTCAGGAGAACTCGATAATTTAGTGCCTTCCCAGTTAGCCGCAGCTTGTGCCGTTTTAGTGACGGAGGTTTCCCGTTCCGATAGCTGGACAAACTATCAACTTTCTGAAGACATCGAAGATGCCCTCAGCCGCCTCTGGGAGACCCGTAAAGCCCTGATCAAAGCCCAAAGTGAGCGGGGAGTTGAATTCATGGTTTTGCCCGAACGCTGGGAACATCAGCAAATAAGCGCCCTGGTTGAACAGTGGGCTGAACAAGTAGACTGGTTAGAGTTAATGAATAATACCAGTTTAGATGAAGGAGATTTAGTTAGGATTTTTCGTCGAACTTTAGACTTTTTATCTCAAATTCCTCATGTTCCCTATATTAGCACTCAACTACAACAAAATGCTAAAGCGGCAAGGCAATTAATCGATCGTTTTCCGATTAATGAAACAGTGGGTTAAGATAATGGCTAGGGAATAGGAAAGATGTCAGGACTTAAGCACAAATCTCTTACATCAGTTCTGTGAATTTTATTTTTCAGAATCATCACAAAAACCAGCTAATCCCGATCGGGCAATGAGGACAGCAAGCCAACCAAATAAAATGGGGTTAAGAGGCATCACTATTGTTTCAGCAATAATTGCCCCAATTAAAATTGGTGTCATCGTATTAGCAATTTCAAATGCATCATCTGTAGCTTTTGTCAAGGACGAACAAACTAACTGTTTAAATTCTCGACGTTGAATAATTGCCTCTGCTTCTTTTTTAGACTCATTAAATCCTACTGACCCATAGGGCTGGATATCCTCAGTATTTAACTGTTCTGAAAATTGAATTAAATCAATGGATTTCTGAACTTTTTTCAAAAAAGTATCTGGATTAATATTTGACATTTTAATATTCCATCTAACTATAACTCTGTTCTCAGTACTAAATTGCAATTTCTACATCTAAAGCATTGAATACATGATGAATAGGGTTAGCATAGGTAATACCTTTATTATTTTTTCCACCGGATTGTGTACCACCCAGGAGTAAAGCCACTCCATATCCCTGTTCATCAAAAATGAGTGAACCGCTATCTCCTGGAGCACTAAAGGCTTGCTCTTTCAATCCTTCGATAGCAATCATTTCATCAAAACAGTATTTTAGATTATATCCATAATGGATCACTTGAGTCATGTTAAAATCTCTAATTCGACCCCAGGTTAAACAGGTGGTTCGACCCAGTTTAAGAACTATAATTGGCTCTTCAATTTCTTCTAAATCCTTAGAAGGATGAATCCCTTTTAATCTGCTGATATCGAGTAGGCTTCCAGGAATATTCAGTTGGGATGGATCGCTAACTTTAGTATTTTCAACTTTTGCGATCGCTGCATCAACTAAATTATATTCATTATTTTTTAGAGGAATAAATGCTTTTAAAGCAGCAATATTATTTTGATCTAAAAGACCTCCATCTTCTTGGCTAGGTTGTATAATACTATCGTTCGTTTTAGCATTATTCTTACAAGCTAGAATATGATTACTACTCAACAAAAATAAATCTGATGGATTCTGCTTTTTGCGAACAAAGCAACCTAATGTTCCTGTCCCTGCTAGTTCATGATGGTGAGAAATAGAAACCCCAATAGATAAAGGACGTACACGCTTCTTTAGACAAAAATGATCCTCATGCTGATTGTAGGGTTGAACTGCTCCGGTTACCTGAACATCTATTTCTCCACAAGCTTGTGCTATAATCTGTTCAATCGCAGGTAAGCTGAGATAAGACTTGTCTGGTACATGAACTGCTAGCTTATAGTTTCTGTTGCCTGTAGGGTGAATTCCAAAAGCAAACTGACACCCTAAGTTGCTACTCTGACCACTAGAGTAAGGTGAAATTAGCTGCTGATTGATGATCTCACCAGCAACTTCCTTAAGATGGTTAGCATCTTCTAGTTTCACAGTCTTTCGGATTCCTCAGTCGCCTTACATGAGGATAAGAAAGGGTTATCTAAGATTTGCCTTTCTTAGACCTATCATCCAGTATACTACTCTCTGAGTTACTCTTCCGGATCAAACAAAATCTCATTTTATATTTTTTAAAATAACATTTGCATACATATTGCGTAAATAACCTCTTCTATGGCGTAGTCATCAAAGAGGTTATTCAAATTAGAGTGTATTTTCTGATCAAACCTTTTTCCTCAAAATGCCCAAGCTTCTCCTGTCACCTCAGCTTTCACAGGAACACAACCTGCCTCTCTACGAATGATATTGTCAATATCGTTAGATAAGGGATGAGTTAAATGAAGCTCTACAGCATATCCCTTATGATCACGGGAGATACCGACTCCCGAATCTCCCAATCCTGGAAAGTCTTGCAATATTTCCAGGACTCTGATCTTTGCTCTACTGGCTTGAGCTTTTGTAATCTTGTTATCTGTTGATTGCACGGATTTGATCTCCTTAATTTAATCTAAACATATAATACAAACCATCTCAACTCACTTTGCTAAAGCTGAGACTTCCAATTTAAACTTAAAAATAGTTCATGCAACTCTAGCCTGCTGTCAAGCAATAACTAACTGCAACACAGCTTGCTTAATATACACCTTTATGGTAACACCTGAAAGGCTTGTCAGACAAGGGATTTTAGAGATTATTAATTTCCAAAAGCTAGAATACTTACTCTGTCAGTATTTTACTCACTTTTTACCCTGGCGCGATCGCCATTAATGAAGTGGTTAATCAAAGAGCAGAGACGCTTGATCTTTTGGGACTAACGGCTGTGCAACCCGTTAATATGTAGCTCTCTATTGCCCAACAGTTGACTCTCTCAGCGATCGCTTTGGCGCAGGAAAAAATTACAGCAGCGGTTTGAGCGGCTATATTCTCCTCTGCTTCAGCTATGAAGATTTGTTAATTTTTGATCCTTAGTGCACAACTGTGTGA
>CAYNXM010000141.1:0-3925 GCA_964401105.1 uncultured Lyngbya sp.
TAAGGACGATTACTATCAATTAAGTAGCTAGTTTTAGTACCATTAACCGTGCTACTAACCCGAATATTATTCTCGTTATATTCGTAGCTAATAACATCACCATCGGCAGTGTTAGCTTGAATCATCCGGTTGGCATCATCCATTAAATTCCAATGTGTAAAATAAAATAGTCTCCTTTGGATGCTTCTTGAGCATAATTAGCAAGGGCTTTCAAATTTGTAATAACTTGATCTCTATCAAACTCTAAAGTTCTATAATAACCATCATCTTCTGGTTTTCCCTCTTCGTTGTAGTACGGTGTCCACGGACCACTTAATTTAAGTTTTTTAGGAGAAAATGAAAAGAGATCGATCCAAGCGCTAATTATATGAAATAAAATCTTTGCACCTTCATCTTTTATAATCGTCATACCTTGAGTGTCAAAACCTTCAAATGGAATTCTTTCAGAATTGAGCAAGTTTTCAGTTGGAATCCAATAAAGTGTATCAATCATACGTCGAATTAAATCATCATGTATATTAACATCAGACTTAATACCTAAATATTTATCATAGTTATTCTCTGATCTATTAAGTAAAAAGAATTTATGATATAACGACATAGCTTTTGAGTGAGAAAAACTTATATTTTTGTAACTTTTATTTAATCAATTTGAGCTGTATAGAGGTTAAAATCTTTATACTTATACAAATTGTAACTCCTACTCTTTCATCATAAAAGTTAGAAACAACTTTTCTCCGAATTAATATTAGTCATAGATGGTTACGATACCGTTTAGAGGAAAACTTAATAAACGCTCATGTATCTACAAGTGATGAGTAGATGTTAGATTTCGCTCAATCAAAGTCGATATATTTTTTAGAAAGGTTAACTTGCTCAACCCTACTACTTATAGACGAGCGCACTACTATTAAATTCCAATATGTAAAATAAAATAGTCTCCTTTAGATGCTTCTTGAGCATAATTAGCAAGGGCTTTCAAATTTGTAATGACTTGATCTCTATCAAACTCTAAAGTTTCATAATGACCCTCATCTTCTAATTGTTCTTCTTCATTATAATATGTCCAGGAACCCGTCAATCTAAGTTTTTTAGGAGAAAATGAGAAGAGATTGATCCAAGCGCTAATTATATGAAATAAAATCTTTGCACCTTCATATTCTATAATTGTTATACCATAAGTGTCAAGACCTTCAAATGGCATCTTTTCAGAGCCGGGTGAACTTTTAGTTGGAATCCAGTAAAGTGTATCAATCATAAACCGAATTAAATCATCATGTAGGTTAACATCTGATTTAATACCCAAATACTTTTTAGGGTTGTTCTCTGATCTGCTGAGTAAAAAGAATTTATGATCTAGTGACATAGTTTTTGAGTAAAGAGTTTTTGTGATTTCGTAACTTTTATTAATTGTAGTTAAGCACAGTAATCATTGAGATAAAATACATTGACAAAGCTGATTGTTTTAATCTACAAAATTTAAGTGTACTTCAGTTGCTGGATAAGAGTTTATCGGATTGTTACTCAGAGTTTCTCCCCCCAAAAGAAACTATACGCCCATCTGGTGCTAAGTCAATGTACTTCCCACTTTTTACATATCTCTTTACACCTGGAGTTGCACCCCTAACAGGCTTTCCTTTTTGTCCTTTTTTTGCTGTTCTTTTAAACTCTACTGCTTTTCTAAAGTACTGGTCTGGATTATTGGCTCCTACTTGGTAGCGATGTCTATCATAGTGATCTTCAAAAGAATCTCTTTCTGTTGGGTAAGAACCAGGATGCCACTCACGCTTGAGATCTTCTGTAGAAACAGGGAAAAAATGAATCAGGAAATCATTGAGAGTATTAGTTGGAAAAGTTTCCGTCTCGTCTATGTCTGGCTGTGGCCCATCTCCAAATCCTCGAAGCCGACCAAAATCCAATACTCTCGTCAGAATACCTCCATTGGCAGTACTTCGTGGGATATCTGGCTGTGGCCCATCTCCGAATCCTCCCAGAGGTGGCAGCGGTTCTCCCTGTGTCATAATTCCTGCTACGCCACCAATTGCTGCCAGAGCACCAATGACTGATATACTCTGACTAACCTCGGCAAGACTGAATAGACCTGTAGGGTCGGTATAGTAAACTGGATTAGCATTTGCATAGAGATACTTATGTAACGTAATCGGTTCATTCAAACGTCCTTCATAAGTATCCCGTCTCAAAAACCGTCCAACATTTTGGTCATAATAGCGATCACGTAAATAATACTGTTCCAAATCCCCATCAAACTGTTCTCCTGCAAACAGATAGTTATTCTCAACATCACCTGTAGAATCAATTAATTCCCCGAAGGCTTCATAGTTATAGTCAGCAACAACATTTCCATCTAAATCAGTTAGAACACGAGTACTACCCAACCCATCAACTTGATAGATAGAAACTTCCCCATCCTGCTCAACAGAAATTAAATCTAAACCATGAGCATAATAGAACTTAAGATTTTCATCTTCGTATTCTTCTAAAGCTTGAGCATAAGGACGATTACTATCAATTAAGTAGCTAGTTTTAGTACCATTAACCGTCGAACTAACCCGAATATTATTATCGTTATATTCGTAGGTTATGACATCGCCATCAGAAGATAATGATTAATTCAGTCATTTTCCATTATCTCATTGTCATAGCTATTAGCTTCTTTTCTTGACTTCAAAATCCTTTTAGCTTCCTCTTCTCCTTCTTTTGTTATAGTCAACCAAGCTATGTCACCAATACCTGGTTGCTTTCCTAGCTCATCCCATTCGATTTTTATACGCTTCATAATATTGTCGATATCTAAATCCCATATTTGGTATTCTAATTTGTTTTTATCATTGAATTCAAACATTCCAATCTGCATCAAACCGCTTTCGAGTATTTCTTGAACTGCTTCCATAGTCATCAACCGAATTTCTGCTGGACTAGCTTGTGGAAACTTCGGTTTAAGCTCGTATATAATTTCCCTCAAACCGATATAATCTTCTGTTCCTTCTATGATAAGATCATCCCAAAATTCGTATTTCATAGTTTCTAATTCTTGTATTTTATTTACTGGTTAAATTTTATCTTTTTTATTCCAGGAGCACTAATAGGAGCATCGACCTCTAAGGTTGCATTAGTGCGTGGACTTTTGGTCATTTTGTCACGAACTGCAAATTCCTCACCATTAGGAAGCCGAATCCTTATTCCCTCGTATCCCTTAGGAGTAATATCAGTAAATCCTCCTCCTTCTTTTACAATTTCTCCAAGTAAATCGAGAGCATCGTTAACATCTCCTTGAAGTTCTCTATTTGTTTTGTTACTCCCAGCCTTTCCAATCCGTTGCCCATTTGGATAAAGTATATCTCGGACACTTGAGAAAACTGAACTGAGTAAATCCCTTAAATCATCAAAACTATCAACTATAGTATCTGAGACATCTGGCTGGTCTCCTTCTCCAAATCCTCCTAATCTTTCTAGGAGTCCATTGAGTAAGTCTGTACGCCCTCGTCCAGTGTGTGCAGGAATATCTGGCTGTGGCCCATCTCCGAATCCACCGAGAGGTGACAATGGTTCCCCGTTAGTCATGATTCCTGCAAGTCCTGTGGCAAAGCTAGTTGCTGCCAGAATATCCATAACTGATATACTCTGACTAAGCTCAGCAAAACTGAATAAACCTGTTGGGTCGGTATAATGAACTGGATTAGCATTTGCATAGAGATACTTATGTAACGTAATCGGTTCATTCAAACGCCCCTCATAAGTATCCCGTCTCAAAAACCGTCCAGAACCTGGGTCATAGAACCGCTGTCTGAGATAATAATCTTCTAAATTCTTATCAAACTGCTCTCCGGCAAACAGATAACTATTCTCACTATCACCTTCAGAATCAATCAATTCTCCAAAGGCATCATAATCGTAAGTATCAGTA
>CAYNXM010000142.1:0-2928 GCA_964401105.1 uncultured Lyngbya sp.
ATTTAGAGATGACTAGACGTAAGATCTTAATTTTGCAAACAGATTTTCTGTCATCCAATCATAGCTTTGGTCGTCCATTTTTTGTAACTCTTCAGTACACTGTTGCGGTGTCATCCGAGCAGAGGCTCCAAAGAAGTCAAGCATTGCTCTTTTTGTATCGCCTCCCGTGAGCTTAAGTGCTGAATATTCATCATCTGCCGAAAAACTTTTTAATAGATTAATGACTACTTCTGCCGCATCTATATTGCCATCCCGCGCTTGTTCCATCAGTGTTTGTGCACTTTTAAGACGGTGTTTTCCTTTCGTTTTTTTATATTTTTTCCACATTCCTTTAAATACACGACTTAAAGAATCTAAAGCGATCAGCACTCCAGACAATGTTCTAATAGATTGAGTCACAAGTAGGGTCATTCCGCCAGAAATCAAATCTAACAGTAACGTTGACAAACTGATAACACTATTAACAATTCGTGCAAATAATCTGGGAATTCTCCGAGTTAATTTGCGATAGCCATGAACAAAAGCATCAGCGAGATCGGTATCAATTTGTCCGACTTTGTTTTGAATTTGTTCTTTCGGATCGGTTTCGCTATTGAAATCAATTCCCATAACTGTTGCTTTCGTCTTCAGTAAATTGCGCTGTTTAGTAGTATCGATGCAGGAAGTAATATACTTAACCAACGACAGGGAAGAAAGCAGAGTACCAATCGGTCCAAAGCCTTCTAGCTTACCTAAGCTGACAAAAGACTGACCAATTTTCTGCAAGATTTGAGAACCATTTAACCAATTTTCTCCTTCAACAGCACTTTCCAATTTCGAGGCATTCCCATTAATATCTTTGAGCACACTGGCTAAGGAAACAGATTCAATTGAAGCATTGGTAAAATCCATTCCCCGACCCCCAAGCTTCAAAGTATCGGTTGCCCAAATACCGACTTGTTTTTCCTTACTAAGATGCTCCTTGGGTTCCGAAACCGCTCCTCTGCGGTCTCTGACTTGGGTATTTTGAGCAGGTAACGGTGGTAGGGGTTGGTTAGGTGGCGGTGGAATTATCTGTTGGGTTTGGGTTGAGTTGAGTGATGTTGAGGGTGTTGCTACGTCTTTGGTTTCTTTGTCATCTACTTGGGTATTTTGAGTCGGTAACGAAGGTAGCGGTCGGTTCGGTGGAATAGTCTGTTGAGTTTGGGTTTCTACGTCTTCGGTTTCTTTGTCATCGCGCTGAATTAAGCCGGAACTTGACTTACTGGCAAGTTGATGGGGGTTTTGATCTCGTTGAATGATTGAGTGGGTCTCTCGCTTAGGTTGGATTTCGTCTTCGTTGTCTGGCTGGCGCTGTAGGGTTTGAGGGGAGGCGGTGAGGTGATTTGGGGCTGTTTGTTTTTGTAGCCAAAACGGTTTGGCAGCAAGAGGGACAGACCTAGAGTCGTCTGTTTGGGTTGTGAGTTTGCGAAAAACTTGCTGGACAGGGGATTGAGGTTGAGACTCTGGTGGGGATGGGAGATCTGGCGATCGCTCTAAGGAGATGCGAGAGAGTAAATTAGTTGATTCTTCGTCGGGCTTAGTTTGGAGTTGCAGGGGTTTAGTTGCTAACTGAGTGGGAGCATTGTTATTTGTCCAAGGACGCGATCGCGCTAAAGAGGATGGAGTGAGGTCAGATAAGTCGTTACTATTGCGTTTGCGCCGAACTTTCATTAATTACTACCTCCAGATCGCTCAATGCGTCGTATCAATCCCCATTTTACTCACTTGAAATGTTGTTTTAGGAAATCGATCAATTCTCTCAGTGATGTATCGGCGATCTAAGCAATAGAAATTGGTTAATTGTTGATTAAGTACTAGCTTCACCTTGAGGAATATTGCTTCAACCAGTGTGCCAACTGTACTTCAGATAGCGTACCCGCCGCCAGTGCCTGCATTGTTAGCACTACCTCTTGCTATGGTCATCCAAGTCGGTTCAGCCATCCGCTAATTCTCTCATGGCATTGTAATACTGTAATGCCCCTTGTCTGTATGCGTCCATCACCTGCTCAAACTCTGGATCATCAGCCATTAACTTAATACCATCCTCCATCACCACCAGAGTTAAAGTATCTCCTTCTTTTAAATTAAATTTGTCCAAAATTTCTTTCGGGATCATGGTACCAATGGAGTTACCTACTTTTTGTAGCTTAATTTGCATGATCTAACTCACCTCTTGCATAAGAATTATCACTAATATAAAGGCTCTTTCAGTATCTCTTTGGGAGTCAAAGCGGTAAGCGAGTTCCAAAGAGAGTTTTGAAATTATACCCAAATCTAACTTTTATCCATTATTCGACTCTGGATCGGCACGAACTACCACATCTACGCTGGTAGGACTAATGGGTCGAATTTTAGTGGCGACATCAAGCTGTGGTGGCTGTTGAGTCTCAGTCTCAGGACGTTCACCCTGTGAGGTTTTAGGTTTAGGTGCTTTCGGTGTTGGGGGGATATTCGTTGGTGTGGGAGTCTCAGCAGTGGTTGGACTGTCTGTGGATGTTGGGGGTTGGGGTGATGGGGTAGATTCTGGTTGTTTAGAATCAGGTTCAGAGGCTTTGTCTGTGGCTGGCTGGCGTGTTTCTGGGGAAGTGGCACTGCTACGACCGAGTCGTTTTAAGAATCTTTTCATCTTTTGGGCATCGAGATATTTACCGCGTCCTTGAATATTCACAATATAGGCAAAACTGTCTCCAACGGTGGCGGCTTGGACTAACTTGACGACATCTAAATCAAACTGAACTCGTACGTCTTCGAGTTGGCTACTGACTGCCATTTTATCGGGATTTTGATTAACAATTGCTTGAATGGCTTTGACGACATTACTAATTAACCCAGGAGATAACTGTAGTTCTGCGGATGCTTCCTCTTCGATCATTTCTTCTTCCTGAAAAAGATCCCACTCTCTATCTT
>CAYNXM010000143.1:0-2532 GCA_964401105.1 uncultured Lyngbya sp.
GGTGTTTGAACAGCTACTAAACGGTCATCATCATTCCAAGTGTAAGTAGTTGTTTGACTAATTCCATCTGCAACTTGGGTACGACTAATTAGATTGCCATTATCGTCATAAGTGTAGCTAATGGTATGAACGGTTTCCCCATCTTTAACTAGAGTTTCAGTTAACAAACGGTCATTATCATCGTATGTATAACTCGTTGTCCCCTCAACAGAATCTGTCCGCGTCAAACGATTACCCACATTATCGTAGGTGTAACTAATGACCCGTTCCCCATTATTAATATTCTCCTCAGTTAAGCGATAGAGAACATCATTAGATGCTAATAGGGTGTTGTTTTAAAAATAAGTAATTCAATCGTAATACGGTGTCGGCTATCTAAGTTTTTTCACCTTTGTCTTGTGATTTTTTAGAGGAAGGCAGATAGGAATTTCTTCTAATTTTCTTAAGAGAACGCATTTCATCAATTACTATAGAAATCAGATCCAAAATTTTTTCTACCTCATCTCTACTTATTTCTATCTTGATTTCAAAATTAGATAAACTCATCCCATTACATATGTCTTAAGATGTGATGTAGTATATACCACCGAGTCGCATTGTGATAATTGCGGTAGCCGGGATAGATTGATCAGATATCGGAAGTATTGAAATAGGTATTGTTTGATATGGAAAATCACAGTCCATTCCATTTAACTTACTAAGAATTACTCCTGGACTATGATCCACAATTACTCCACTCTTAAGATCTACAGAAATGACTTCACCAGTAGCAGTAGAAACCCAGACAAGATCTGCTTCTTTCTGCAATGCTAAAGCAGTTGGTTTTGAAGTGAGATCCACACTCCAGAGTTGAGTACCGTTTACTAATGAAACAGCTTCTAAAGAAGGTTTCATGGTTGCTACAAACATTGATTCACCTTCTCGAATTAGTGGATGATCTAATCTGGGTGTCTGATCGTTATCATAACGATGTGATTCATAGTTTTCTGCATAATTGTAACTCCATCTCTCAAGACCATCTTTTAAATCAAAAGCAATCAGTTGTCTAGTTGAATCGAATCCTGCTGAAATCACAACCAGATCGTCAGATATTGATAGGACTTGGATTGGACAAATAGCTTTTGGGATCTCCCAAATTTGATCAGTCCGAAAATTCCAGATAATCGTAGTTTTATCTGGTTCATCTTGCAAAAGAACCACATTATTTATTGGCGATGAAGACATCCATTTATTATTTGGAGTTGTCTTACTCCACTTTAAATCTAAACTGATTGGATCGTATGCAGATAATAGTTGTCCTTCCGGAATAATCAATTCATCTTTCCCTAAAAAAGCATAATCAGTTGGAGAACTTTGAGATGATGTATGAGCTATAATCTCACCAGTTGCTTCTTCAAGGAGAAATCGGTCAGTGCCACCGATGGCATAAAGTTGACCTTTCTTATTAGAAATCACTGATGCACAGTTAATTGAAATTCTATGCCCTTCCCAATTATGGTAAACGTTTCCAGTCAGCTCAAGGCTCCAAACACAGTCTGCATGGCACGTAACCCAATCACATTTGATACCTACGACAGTACGGGTTGCTCTCCATCCAATAATACTGGATATTTGATTAGATGTAGAAGTGAGCGTGCTTGTTTGAAATCCACCTTTAAGATTGACACTACAAAGAAAATTCATTTTCATGATGGCATTAAGTTAACTCCGCTAAGTTCAGTAATAACATTTACAGGATCTCTAGGATTCCTTGCTGGAGCTACCCACTCACTTGGATAGCCAGTCATGTAGAATGGATTTAAGTTTGAGCACATCATAACAAAGTGGGAAACATCCCAAGAGCCATCTCCCTTTTTGTAAAGCTGCCTCAATTCTGTTTTTGTAAATGGCCCTACAGGAGGTATATCAGTCGCATAAGCACCGACAGGATGTGTGAATCCATCTCCCTTAAATTCTGGCGAAGCTAAAATTTGTTGACTTGATAGTATATTTAGCATAGCTGCATAACTTGTGTAGTGAAAAAGTGGAACTCCACAATTTCTAGAGGCTTTGGCAGCAGCAGAGATGTCCTTTACAAGATCTTCTTGTTCATCCTCTAGTAAAGCTGAACTAGAAGAATAGAAGGCATTTGTTGCCCCTGCCATCACCAAGCCAGATATAACAACCCGAGCATAGGTAGATGTAACAATTTGGGTGAATGATGGAACAGCAATTGAGGACAGAGCTTGTTGCATACTCTGGATTAAATTGAGCTCTGACAAAGAAATAGTACTTAATCCACTCGGATCAATTCCATTGACTGGATTAGCATTTGCATAAAGATACTTATGTAACGTAATCGGTTCATTCAAACGCCCTTCATAAGTATCCCGTCTCAAAAACCGTCCAGAGCCTGGGTCATAGAACCGCTGTCTGAGATAATAATCTTCTAAATTCTTATCAAACTGCTCTCCGGCAAACAGATAACTATTCTCACTATCACCTTCAGAATCAATCAATTCTCCAAAGGCATCATAATCGTAAGTATCAGTA
>CAYNXM010000144.1:0-27763 GCA_964401105.1 uncultured Lyngbya sp.
GAAATTACGCGATCGCATAATTTCGCACAACAAATGATCGCAGCACCTGGGAGCATTTGTTGTTTGACTCTTACTTTGAGGCGATCGCAATCTAAGGTTTAACGTTAAAGCACTCAATTTTTTCTGTGGGGTATCTTTGCAATGGCAACAGATTGTAGGGTGCGTCAATGACGCACCACACTGTTTAAAGAGAATAGGGAATAACTGATTTAAGGACTAATTACCACCTCAATTCTACGGTTTAATTGTTGATTAATTGCAGAATCATTCTCTACTGTCGGACGACCCGCACCATATCCCAAAGCCAGCCAATGATAATCCGAACCGGCTGCTGTAGAAAGATATTGAACCACAGCTTCAGCCCGCTGTAAAGACAGAGAAAGATTGTTTTGAAGACTCCCTTTACTATCCGTATGTCCAGCCACCCGTACTGCTGCCCCTGGATAATTTTCAAGGTCTCCCACTAAGTTATCCAAAATTACACTTGCCCCCGGACGCAAGCTACTGCTATCAACTTCAAACAAAATATCACTGGGTAATGTCACCACTAGATTTCCCTCTCCAGCTTGGATAGAAGTTGAGGAAGAAATAGACTCTGAGGCGGTTGTATTTGGGCTTGAGACAGGCGTTGGCGATGAGTTTGACAGTTGTTGGTCAATTCGTTGTAAACGCTGTTCTATCGGCTCTGCTGGGCGGCTAATCCCCAGTTTCAATTCCAACGCTGCTGTCCGACCAATTAAAGCATTAAGCTGCTGTTGCAGTTGTTGCAGTTGTAGGGTAGCCTGCTGCTGTTGTTCTGCGGTGAGGGGAATTTGAACCGTAGATGGGGTGGGGGTAGCAGTCGGTAAACTAGACTGGGGTAGGGGTGTATTGTTTTGCCCAGAGGATGGAATGCGTTGCCATAATCGTTGAGTCAGCGGCCGATCTGGATATGGGTTAGGATAAATTTGGGCGATCGCGACTCCAATACCCCAAGCCACGGCACTCCCCACCCCTAGCAGCAGAAGCTGGAAAACCACAGATAACAGAACCACTAAAACACTGTTTGTGGGGGATGGATGTTTAATTTTAGGAATTTTAGGCGGATAGGATTGAGTCATTGGCTGACAGTCAAGGGGTGTTATTGTTTCACCCAGACGTTTAGGAGTCGGTAGAAGTTGCGATCGACCAAGGACGAACTTCTAGAACACTATCGGGATTAAATATTACTTCAAAATCAGCCAGGGGTTCATTGGTCAGTCGATCGGGATTTTCATTCGGTTGACGTAACAGTTGAGGTAAGGGAATTTTTTGAATGTCATCACTTGGAGTCTCTCCCACAGACTGATAACCCACAACTTCCCCAGCTTCATTGACGCTAACCCGATAAACTAAGGCTTGTTTGATTTCAGGGGTATCAATCCAAGCCCCATCAATTTTCTCATACAGTTGAGCATTAAGACTTTTAATTGTATCAGGGTCGGTAATGGGTTCAGCAGTCACTAGGTTATCTGTGTTATCCGTTGTATCCGGTGGAGGGGTCGAATTCCCATCACTAGTATTAGACGAAGGGGGCAACTCTGAACTGGTTTCAAGCTGTGGGTTGAGTTCTCGGGGACGTTGAGTCTCAGGAATGGGGATGAGAAAGAATGCCAATGCAGCCACTGCTAATCCGGATACCCCAATTGCTGCTGGCATCACCCGTTGACTCGTGGTTTGGGCGGGTTTAACCTGTCGTTTAGAGGTGGGTTTGAGTTGCAGGGACAGTTCTGGTAAAGTGCGGCTATCGGCCAGAAATTGGTCAACCGCTTCCACTAGGTCAAATAACTGTACTGTGGTTAAATCAAGCTGAATAGTAGATTGATGATTATCCCCCGTTTCTTCTTGCGGTTGAATGGTTAAACGATGCAAATGACCATCCACTTTTTGCAGTTGTACTGGGGAAGAGTCAGGGGTGAGTAAGGGAGAAGAGACACCACTGAGAAAGGTTTGAGTATATTGGCTAACGGCTTTGACGAGGCTTTCAAAGAACTCTCGTCCTCCACTGAGGGGTTGAGGATAGCCCACAAAGTGACATTCTGCACTCATCAGCATTGACAGACAAGGTCGAGTTTCGGAAGACCCATCTTTTGTATCACTCAGACCTTGTAAAATTAGCTTACAATTGGGCAAACTATACTGCCGTTGAATAGTCATTCTTAAGTTTCTCTACAAACAATCGAAAATTTTAGCTTGTTACCAGACTGAGATCTTCATCAACCTTTGATCTAACTTCGATCTGAGGGCATTCAATCCCAAGAACGTCTCAGGTAGTCTAACATCATCCATGATAACAATAACTTCGGGGATGATATGAAACAAGAGAAAAGAGATCAATCACCCACAAACTCCCCCACTAATCCCTCCTGAAGTTTGTTTGTCCAGGATAAAGTTTAGATAAAATACGGTCGCGGACAACAGAGACTGAGGTGAAGAATTTTTTGACCTCATCAACGGCTTGTATAGGCTTTATTTCCCTTGAATCATTTTTTTAACAAAAGCATAGGCTGCTTCAGTTTCTTCGGGGGTTGGTGTTGTTTTTTGGACACTTTCTCGTTCCATTAAGCGATCGCACCAAGCCAGTAATTGAGGATAATCTTCTAAAGGAAATTTTAAGGATTTTAAATCGAGGAATAAAGTCACAACCACAAAATCCGCGACTGTCATTTGTTCCCCAACTAAATAAGGATTATCTCCTAACTGTTTTTGATAAAAGTTAAGAACAGTTGTCACTTTTTCTTGGGCTGCATCCAAGGGTTGAGCCGGATCTTCGGGTAAGTCCACTCTGTTGCGTAATAATGGGAAAAATGAAGGTTGTAATTCATTCACACTCACCATTTGCAGCATTCGCATTTTTGCTAATAATTTAGCATCTGTTGGTGTGAAGCTGGGGCTAGGATATTTGGCTTCTAAATAGTCTAGAATTGCCAAAGATTCGATCATGTTAAAGTCATCATCCGTTAAGACGGGGATATGGTGAAATGGATTCATTGCCAGAAATTCAGGTTTGAGTTGATCTCCATCTAATTTCATCCGAATATCTTCAAATTCTAGCTGCTTTTCGAGTAAGGAAATCCAAACTCTACGGCTATTTGATGAGAGTGGAACATGATAAAACTTTAACATTACTTTTTACCTTAATAATAATTTTTTGCTTTCAGTTTGTGCTACTTTTGACAAAAATAAGTCTCTGTCAAAACCACTTTTTCATAGCTCACAGATCGGTTTCGCGCTCTCTCAGCTTTTAACCATTTTTTACCTTATCCAAAACATTGACAATGCTAGGATCGGATTGATTTTTAGATGATCGAATCGAGCAATGGGACTGGGACTCGTAAAATTGTAAGCAGTCGCAATATCGCCCAATTGGGTGAGAGCCTTATAGAGTTTAACATACATTGCACTATAATCTTCAAACAAGCGTGCATTTCTCAAGTTTTTATTGGGGTGGGACTCAGTAATAACGACGATTTACGATTTTTAATCATCAGATTTCAGGGGGTAATAAATCCTCCACCATAAATGCTGATGGATAACGAACTGTACCACGATTTGCCTATTGCCTATTACCTATTGCCTATTACCTATTGCCTATTTTACCTAGCGCTATATCTAACCTATTCCAACTATATTTTGATCTCAATTTTTTCTGAAATTGAACTAAGAACTTAAACCAAGCTTGAGCCGGTCGATCAAAAAAGGTAAAAATATCACCATAAGCCACTCTAGAATTGCGATGATGTAGCCAGTGACGCTCAGGTATTGTAATGCAAAATACTTGACAAACTTTTCGTAGGAATAAAGGAGTTTTCCAGTGTTCTTCTGAGAAATGCCGCCACTCGACATGAGCTAGTGCTAAAATTAATCCTGTTATCATCCCGCTGAGGGAAATCATCCCCAAAATAGGAATTAATAGAATATATGGAAATGCCGATAAAAATCCTGTCACTAATACTAAAGGTTGACGATTTAAAAAGGCATAGCGAATAAAACTACGATTAGGACTATGATGAATGATTCCATGAAACTTACCAAAAATATGTTCGGGGACATGGTAAAAAAATGTGGATAGAAAATCTCCTACTAATAAAAATAAGAAAGCGACCGACACAGTTTTCAAAATCACCATAACTCATGCCTCATAACCAACACACTTAATCCGTTTTCTTTTAATTGTCAAAATAATTTGACTGAAAACTGTTAAGCACTCAAATGATATTTATCAAAATATTAGAAGGATGAGGTTAAACTCCATTAATCCTTGGGTTAAATTTAAATTATAAAAATACTTAGATATACAATTGATAATGATTGAGTCTATCAGTCAAATACAGATTAGCTTCTAACTAGAATAAAATATAAACAGTATCAGCTTAAAATGAGTCGCTGATTCAATCAAGTGATTTAGTCAATATACTTCAACTCAATATTAAATCAATCACTATTAGGAATAATCCTGGAACATTATAGATCGTCTATACTATAAACTCGGACACCCAGTACATCAATATTCCTTGTAGAATAGTCATAGGTAATCAGGGACTGCTATATAGAGTTCTTGAGCCACGGTAAAAAGGATATGACTTAGAGTGGTGCAATAGTTCACTGCTATTCTACACATTGCATCTAAAAAATCTGAGTATTTTAAAAAATTTACGGATATGACTTAGGGTGACACTGAATATTAAATTATTTAGCGAGTTGGTTGAGTGGAAACACAGAACCAGCAACTGATTGCCTATCTAATAAATTGCTTTCCAAGTTTTGAGTGACTTGATCCGTTACCCGACTGACAAAACCTACCTACAGATGTTATGAAATATCAATCAGATTCTAGTAAAAATTCAATCAAGATCGTCTTAAGATATTGTCAAGAAATTGAGACAATATTAGGACTAAGATTAGGTGCAAAAGGCTATAGCTTGAAAGAAAAAATTGCTTTTGACCAGGGACGATTACCGAATGAGCTAAAGCAAAAAATAGTCCGAATCATGATGCTCGGAGAAAGAGCAACCCTTGATTCTAATTTTAAAATTAGCGATTTAGATAACTTTTCAAAAAAATGTGATGTGGTGATTCAAGATCTCAATCATTTAGCCGACAAATTTTATGCAAATACATTTAAATATAATTTAATCTATTTAATCAAACGACTTTGGGTAGGATTATTATTATTTTGGTTAACCTCATCATATTTTCATTCTAAAATAGCTGCTTCCCCTTCCTTCTCCAGCGGATATAAAGTCATATTTTGGAGTAGCTTGGGCTTGAGTGCAGCAGCAGCCCTGTTGCTCGGATTACTTTTAAAGTCTCGCCACTATCACCAAGAAAAATTAGATCAAATTCTTCAGAACCTGTTAATCTTGGTAATCATGTTAAATCCTTTAACGCTTTTGATGGTGGCGATCGGCTTATTTTTATTGAACCTGCTGCATTAAAATCCCGCTCGCAGTATGATATGCTAATGAATTGTGGCAATTTACAATATTAGGTTAAGATTTGTACCAATGGCTCTAACTCAACAGAAAAAGCAAGAGATCATGACTGAACATCAGACCCATGAAACAGATACGGGGTCTGCGGAAGTTCAAGTCGCTTTACTGAGTGAACGGATCACTAGCCTCAGCGCTCATCTCAAAGTGCATAAGAAAGATTATTCTTCCACAAGAGGACTGTTGCAAATTATTGGTCGTCGCAAGCGTCTCTTAAGCTATATCAGACAAAAAAATCCGAGTGGTTACCAAGCGTTAATCAAGCGTTTGGGAATTCGGGGCTAGGTCTGCTCCGTTGCGGTTGCCCTGACGCCGATTTATAGAACTCACGGTATTGAATTTATGTCCTCTGAACCTCCACGCCAACCTTTACCTTTTGAACCGAGCAAAAGCCGTAAAAAAGCAAACAAAGCCCAATCACAGCAACCGGTTCAAGCCAGCTCAGATCCGTCTTCTCAAGCCCCTAAAGCAACCCGCAAAACACAAGAGCAAAAGTTAAATAAAAACAAAAAATCTCAACGTTCAACTCGTGCCTCTGCACAATCTATTCCAGAAGTGGTTAGTCAGCGGATGGTGGGGCGAATGGTGTTGTTTTCAGGGGTACCGTTATTAATGGCCCTGAGTATTTTTGTGGGAAGCTACTTTATTGTGATCAATGAGATCATCGTCTTACCCAATACAGCCGTTCTACTCGCGAGTTTGGGTTGTTTCGGCGTTAGTGTATTGGGCTTAAGCTATGGACTGTTTTCCGCGTCCTGGGATGAAGAGATTGCGGGAAGTGCTCTCGGTTGGTCAGAGTTTAAATTAAATGTGGGACGGGCTTGGGAGGGCTGGAAATCCTCTCGGCAAAATCAGAACAACTCAGATCGTTAAACTTAGTGTTATACCCCGCCAACTCAGAAAAGTCCACCCCACCTGCATTGCTCGTTAATGCCATCGTTGCTGACAAATAAAAAATGCCAGATTGAGACTGAAGTGTAATAGGTTACAGTAATTTAGTAGCAGTAGTTTCTATTGAAGGATTTATCCGTTTTTCTGATTTGACTAGAAATCCGGACAGCTTCCTAACATCAGTTGACTCACTCCCGAGCGCGATTCCGAAACTTAGATCTGGGGCAACTGTGAGTAGAAACGTCGGGTCAATTTATACATACATGATAGGTAAAGTCAATGATTATTGTAATGAAAGTCGGGACTCCAGAAGCCGAAATTGATCGCGTTAGTGGCGATCTGGCTAGCACCTGGAATGTCAATCCTGAAAAGATTGTTGGGCAACATAAGGTTGTCATTGGCTTAGTGGGAGAAACCGCTGAGCTTGACCCGTTGCAACTCAAAGAAGTTAGCCCGTTTATTGAGCAAGTACTACGGGTCGAAAAACCCTACAAACGTGTCAGTTTAGAGTATCGTCACGGACAACATAGCACTGTTGCAGTTGAGACTCCCGAGGGGGCGGTTAATTTTGGCGCAGAGCACCCTCTGGTTGTCGTTGCAGGCCCTTGTTCTGTTGAAAACGAAGAAATGATTATCGAGACGGCAAAACGCGCCAAAGCGGCAGGGGCTAAGTTTCTGCGAGGGGGCGCTTTTAAACCCAGAACTTCTCCTTACGCTTTCCAAGGACATGGAGAAAGTGCTCTCAATCTGCTGTCAGCCGCCCGAGAAGCCTCCGGATTAGGAATTATTACAGAATTGATGGATGCGGAGGATTTGGAGATATTAGGCGCTGTCGCCGATGTGATCCAAGTCGGTGCCCGCAATATGCAGAACTTTTCCTTATTAAAAAAAGTCGGGGCACAGGATAAACCCGTATTATTGAAGCGGGGAATGTCAGCCACCATTGAGGAGTGGTTAATGGCAGCCGAATATATTCTAGCCGCTGGTAATACTAATGTGATTCTCTGTGAACGGGGAATTCGTACCTTTGACCGTGGCTATACCCGCAATACCCTAGATATCTCAGCAATTCCGGTGTTGCGATCGCTGACTCACTTACCGATTATGATCGATCCCAGTCATGGTACAGGGTTCGCTGAATATGTGCCAACAATGGCAAAAGCCGCGATCGCAGCGGGTACAGATTCTTTAATGATTGAAGTTCATCCCAACCCGGCAAAAGCCCTCTCCGATGGCCCTCAATCTCTCACCCCAGATCGGTTTGACCAACTGATGCAAGAATTATCTGTGATTGGCAAAGCGGTGGATCGCTGGCCGGCAGAAGTTCCTGTGATGGCATAAGCTGAACGATTCAAACTCCTATTATTGCGATTGTAGGGTGCGTCTGTCGGAGGCACCCTACTCTGTTGCAGCTATTGCTGAATTTAAAACTGAATCAGATGAATCTGTTTCGACTGTATCATCCACTCCATGAACCCAAAGAGATGCAATTAACAAACAGCAGCCCCCCAATACAACAGCCAGTAAGTGATTGCCGCCGAGAAAATATTTCATCACCCAACCTAAACCGAGGGCAACAATAATTTGAGGAATCACAATAAATGCATTAAAGATTCCCATGTAAAATCCTATATTTTTAACAGGAATATTACAAGAAAGCATAGCATAGGGGATGGCAAGAATACTCGCCCAAGCAATTCCTAAGCAAATCATGGGAATAAAAATGAAGTATTGATCCCGAATCCATAACAAAGATGTTAAGCCACATCCCCCACAAAATAGACAGAAAGAATGGGTGAGTTGAGGGCTGGTTGCTGAGACTAACCGGGGTAAAATCCAGGCAAACAAGAAACAAACTAAGTTGTACACCGCAATACAAATGCCTGCCCATTCAATACCATCTGTATAAAGCTGGCTATTTTGTTCAACTGCACCAAAGATTTCATGAGCAACAGCGGGGGGAAAATACAGAAACACACAAAACATTCCCATCCATGTAAAGAATTGTACCCCTGCCAATTGTTTCATCACTTTAGGCATTTGTATAATTTGGGTGAAAATTTGTTTAATAATATTTAATCCAGAATTGGGCACAGGGGAAGAATTAGATTGAATGGTTTGATGTTGAGGGGGATATTCTGGAGTGGTGACAACAGTCCAGATTACTGTAAACAGAAATAAGGCAGCACCAATATAAAACGAAAGTTTAACAGCAAATGGAACGCCACCGGATTCTGGATTTGGGGATTCAATCCCCAACAGATGGCTAAAACACCAAGGCGCTACAGAGGCACAAACGGCTCCAAAACCGATGAAAAAGCTCTGCATGGCAAATCCCTTGGTTTGCTGTTTTGGGGGCAATATATCCGCTACAAATGCCCGGAATGGCTCCATACTGATATTGACTGAAGTATCTAATATCCACAGTAACCCGGCTGCCATCCATAAAGTTGAAGAGTTGGGCATTAAAATTAAAGCAATAGAACTAAGAATAGCACCCACTAGAAAATAGGGTCGTCTCCGTCCGAGACGAGTCCAAGTGCGATCGCTAAAATAACCGACAATGGGTTGAGCAATTAGTCCACTTACAGGGGCAGCTAGCCATAGAATCGGAATTTGTTCTACGTTTGCCCCGAGATATTCATAAATAGCACTGGTATTTGCCATTTGTAACGCCCAGCCAAATTGAATGCCAAAAAAGCCGACACTCATATTCCAAATTTGCCAAAAATTTAACGGTTTTTTCTGTTTTTGTAATGTCATATTTTAGTTTGAATTCAACAATTAGTAGGGTGCGTCCGACAGACGCACCCTACAATCTATTAACTATTACAACAGCGCTATATTTAAAATTGCAAATCATAAAACTCTGGCTTAAGATTTCGCTCCATCAAAGCTTGTACTGCTTCTTGTGGTGTAATCTCACCTTGAATTAAACGATAAACTTGACGCGCAATCGGCACAGGAATTGCCTCTTGATCAGCAAGTTGAATCAGAACATTTGTCGTGTTAACCCCTTCGGCTGTTCCTTCTAATTCCTCCAGAATTTGTTTAAGAAACTGACCGTTTGCTAGTCTGTAACCCACTTGATAATTCCGAGATAAAGGACTATCACAAGTTGCCAATAAATCCCCTAAACCCGATAATCCAAAAAAGGTTTCGGCTTGTGCACCTAAATGGGTCCCAACGCGAATCATTTCCGGTAAAGCACGGGTTAATAAAGCCGCTTTAGCATTACTACCTAGCTGTAAACCATCACAAACTCCAGCCGCGATCGCCATCACGTTTTTGAGGGTACCTCCCAATTCAGTACCCAGTGGATCTTCATTCACATAAACCCTTAATACATCAGAAGAAAATACAGTTTGTACCATTTTGGCTGCGTTAATATTTTTACTGGCAACTGTAGTAGCAGCAGGTAATCCTTTTTGGATTTCTTTCGATAAATTAGGCCCGGATAATACAACAATAGAATGCTTCGGAAAGGCTTCGGTCCAAATTTGAGAAGGAGTATGGGTGGTGAGAGGATCTAAACCTTTGGTAGCAGTGACTATAATGGTATGAGCTGGCAGGGTTAATTGCTGCAACTTTTCAATGGTGGGTCGTACTCCTGTGATGGAGACGGCTGAGACGATAACATCGGCATCTGTCACCACAGACTGCAAAGATTCTCGACTCCGACGGCACCACAACCGAATAGAATTGGGATTACGACCCGCTAAAGTGTTTAAGGCGCAACCCCAGACACCTGCTCCTAAAATTGTTACAATTTGGGTTGGATGGCTCACAAATACTGTTGAAGTAATGATTATTTTAGAGCGGGGTACTCACTGATGATAAACTCCAGTCAGGTCTTAAATTTTTTGCCCCTCGTAGATAAGGATGATGGATCTGAGTTTGCTGAACCGGAAGGTTAACATAAGCCATAAAGCGAACACAGCGTTCTAAACTGCCCTTGACGTACATTTGTTGCACATCTAACAAAGGAACATGATCCCAGTTGGGCCGTTGCCTGGCGATCGCGGCGGGAAACATGACATCAAGATCTTGAGTCACCGAGAATGTCATGCTAATTAATTGTTCAGGATGCAGTTGATTTCGGGTTTCAAACTCCTCTAATAACTCCTTTACAGCTTCTACCATGGCTTCCACCGAATTTTCGGTGACTGTAGTTGCGCCACGAATTGCTTGAACTCGCCACTCCACGCCCCAATCCTCCACTCTTTACTTAAGGGTTAGTCATTCTGGAAATATAGCTTCGGAAAATCGGACATTGAGGAATATCCAACGCTCAATTTTCCTTGGCTTATGATTCCACCTTAACTTAGGGTCGATACAGCCACAATGGTAAGCCGCTGGTTGCTAATTCAAATTCTACCCAATTTTGAGCCGCCCAGAGGGCCTTGGTGTTTAAATTATTGCTTAATACTCGGTTGACTAAAGATTTAGGCTTTTCTAAGGTGCAGCATTCTGTTTTGTCTGGATCGAGTCCGACCAACTCAGCAGTCCAGCGACGGGCTTGTTCTTCGGTTCCTAAGCGATCTACAACGCCTAATTTTACAGCTTGTTCCCCCGTGAATATTCGACCATCGGCAAAGGTTCTGACGGCTTCTACATCTAGCTGACGGGCTTCTGCAACGGTATTGACAAATTGCTGATAACTGGTGTCAATCAATTCTTGCAGAATTTGCTGTTCTGGATCGCTAAGTTCTCGGTCAAATGCCAAAATATCTTTATAGGGGCCAGACTTAATCACTTTAAACGAGACACCGACTTTATCTAACAACCGTTCGATATTATTGCCTCGCAGAATTACCCCAATACTACCTGTAATTGTACCGGGATTAGCTACGATATGTTGAGCGCCCATGGCAATATAAACCCCACCGGAGGCTGAGATATTCCCAAAGCTAGCAACAATTGTGACTTTCTCTTGTAAATGTTTTAAGGCAGTGTAGATTTCTTGGGAGTCGGCAACGGTTCCCCCAGGGCTATCAATTCGCAGCAACAACGCCGGAAATTTACGTTCTTCAACGGTTTTTAGCGCTTCTAAGACCTGTGTGCGAGTATCGCTGGCGATCGCCCCTGCAATCTCAATGCGGGCAATTTGTTTTTTATATTTGGGTTTAAATGGCCAAATCATAGATTTTATTATGAGTTATTTGTTATTAAAGATTTCTAGACGTTTCAACTCTGAGACGGTAGAATATATTAACATCTTAACAAAAATTAATAATCATTTCCCTTTTATTAAACAAATTATTGTTCGGGTTCTGTTGGAGAAGATCAAATGCAGCTTAAATGGGGTGAAACTCAACTCCCAGGGAAACTCCTAGTCTTAATTTCTCCCTTTTTCTTATGGGGGACGGCGATGGTGGCAATGAAAGGTGTTATCCCCCATACTACTCCTTTTTTCCTGGCGGGAGTCCGTTTAGTACCAGCGGGTTTACTGGTGTTAATCTTTACTTTAATTCAAAGACGACCCCAACCTCAAAGCTGGAAAGCTTGGTTTTGGATTGGACTGTTTGCGTTAGTAGACGGGGCATTATTTCAGGGCTTTTTAGCAGCAGGACTGGCACGTACTGGGGCCGGTTTAGGGTCAGTGATGATAGATTCTCAACCCCTCGCTGTCGCTATCCTATCATTATGGTTATTTCAAGATAAAATTGGCTTGTGGGGCTGGCTAGGGCTAGCTGTGGGCATTTTAGGGATTAGTTTAATTGGTTTACCCGATGCTTGGATTTTAGGGGGATTTAATTTAGACGCAATTGAATTATCCCTGACTCACCTATTTCAAAGTGGGGAATGGTTAATGTTACTGGCTGCTTTATCCATGGCTGTGGGTACGGTAATGGTGCGGGGGGTCTGTAAATACGTTGACCCTGTGGTCGCGACAGGATGGCACATGATCCTTGGGGGACTGCCTCTATTTGCCCTCTCGGCTGGATTAGAATCTGAACAATGGCAAAATATTGATCTTTCTGGTTGGATCGCCTTAAGCTATTCTACCGTATTGGGCACCGCGATCGCTTATGGGGTATTTTTCTATTTAGCCTCAAAAGGATCCCTGACCAGTTTAAGTTCTTTAACCTTCCTGACCCCAGTGTTTGCTTTGTTATTTGGCAATTTATTTCTTGCAGAAGTCCTCAGTCCGCTACAATCAGCAGGAGTCGGTTTAACCTTAGTCAGTATTTACCTGGTCAATCAACGGGAAGTGATAGCCGAAAAGCTGAAATGGAAACCGTTTAACTCCAGTCTTCCCCAAGACTGATTCTGGGAAAGAAAAAAACCGTTAATATTCATGCTTGAGGTTACTGTCAAGGAGCAAGAACCTGAGCATTAACCCCAAGTTAAAGATAAGGATAAATTCAAGATGAGAGTAGGGGCAAATTATTTGGGTGATGGTCGTTGCGAGTTTACAGTCTGGGCACCGCTACGGCAACAAGTCACCCTGCAAGTCTGGACACCAGAAGAACGTTTAGTGCCGATGGATAAACAGGCAGACGGACATTGGCGAACGGTTTTAACGGATATTCCGGCGGGTAGTCCCTATCAGTATATCCTGGATAATCAACTTCATCGGCCTGACCCTGCTTCTCATTATCAACCGGAAGATGTTCATAAACCTTCCGTTATCGTTAATCATGATTTATTTAATTGGCATGATGCCAATTGGAAAAGTATTGCGTTAGAAGATTTAATTATATACGAACTTCACGTCGGTACGTTTACACCGGAAGGAACATTTGAAGCAATTATTGATCGAATTCCCCAACTGTTAGAATTAGGAATTAATGCGATTGAATTAATGCCGTTATCTCAATTTCCCGGTAGTCGGAATTGGGGATATGATGGGGTTTATCTTTATGGAGTTCAAGCCTCTTATGGGGGGCCAGAAGGATTAAAGTATTTAGTCGATGCTTGCCATCAACAAGGAATGGCAGTGGTTAAGGATATTGTTTATAACCATTTCGGGCCAGAAGGGAATTACACTCAAGATTTCGGGCCGTATTTTACAGGGAAATATAATACGCCTTGGGGTAAAGCGATTAATTATGATGATGGTTATAGTCCGGGAGTGCGGAATTTCTTCATTGAAAATGCTTTATATTGGTTCCGAGAATATCATATTGATGCATTACGACTCGATGCCATTCATGCCATTTATGATTTTGGGGCGAGACACTTTTTAGCAGAGTTAGCCCACGAGGTCGAAGCCTTATCGAAGCAACTCGATAGAAAGCTAATTTTAATTGCAGAAAGCGATCTTAATGATGTGCGGGTGATTAATCCGAAAGAGAAAGGCGGTCATGGTATTGATGCCCAATGGAGTGATGATTTTCACCACAGTGTTCATGCCCTATTAACTGGGGAAAATACCGGATATTATCAAGACTTTGGGGAATGTTATCACCTAGAAAAAGTATTGCGAGAAGGCTTTGCTTATTCTTGGAATTATTCGGAGGATAGAAAGCGTTTTCATGGCAGTTATGGCGGAGATTGTCCGCCGTCTCAGTTTGTAGTTTGTAGCCAAAATCATGACCAAGTAGGAAACCGGATGTTAGGCGATCGCTTAACCACTTTAGTTTCGTATGAAGCATTAAAATTAGCGGCGGCAACAGTATTACTTTCTCCTTATATTCCGATGTTATTTATGGGAGAAGAATACGGAGAAGAAGCCCCCTTTCTTTACTTTATTAGCCATAGCGATCCCGATTTAGTAGAAGCCGTCAGAAAAGGACGAAAATCCGAATTTGAGGCCTTTCATGCTGCCGGAGAACCCCCAGATGCACAAGATCCAGAAACCTTTAAACAATGTATTCTCAATTGGGAGAAAAGAACAGAAGGAAAACATAAGGTTTTATGGGATTTATATCAAAATTTGATTCAACTCCGCCGTCAAATTCCCGCCTTAAAGCAGTTACAACGGGAGGGGTTTGTTGTTAATAGCGTTGAGTCCGAAAAAACCATAACAGTGCAAAGAAGCTATCAACAAAGCCAAATCTTTTATCTACTCAACTTCAATGAAAAAACAGCCACTGTTGAAACTCCATCTCTCAGCGGGACTTGGCAAAAGCGCTTAGACTCCTCAGAAACGCAGTGGATGGGAATAGGTTCATCCTTACCTGAAACTTTAACTCAACAGCAGTCTGTCACAATAGCCGCCCAAAGTTTCGTACTTTACGAAAAAACCGACAACTGATAATCTATAGTTTAACCAGAAAGAGGGTTCGATCGTATTAGGTTGATAGCTAATTATAGAAAAAACCATTTTCTGACAGATTGGACAATCAGCCAAATTTAAGCTATCCCGAAAGGCACAATTCCCTCTTTCTTTTCTTATATACCAAAAAACCATTAAAAATACCTACCCAGAATGTGATAATATCAATCTGATTGGTCACTATTCTCTATATCAATAAATTTAAACCCTTTAATCTATTAACATAATCAGTATGAAAATTCCTGTTGCCACCTACCGAATTCAATTTAACCCGGATTTTGGCTTTGACGCAGCTAATAGAATTGTATCGTATCTCGAAGAGTTAGGAATCTCAGATCTTTATGCTTCCCCCATTTTCAAAGCCAGACAGGGAAGTATGCATGGCTATGATGTGGTTGATTCTAATCAGCTTAACCCAGAATTGGGAACTCCGGAAGACTTTGATGCACTGGTAGATGAATTGCATCAGCGAGAGATGGGATGGGTTCAAGATATTGTACCTAACCACATGGCTTATGATAGTCAGAATAAGCTATTGATGGATATCTTAGAATATGGGGAAGATTCAGAATATTTTAATTATTTTGAGATTAACTGGGAACATCCTTATGAAGATACTCGGGGACGTGTTTTAACACCTTTATTAGGAGATTTTTATGGAAATTGCTTAGAAAATGGTCAATTAAAATTATCTTATAACGAAGAAGGCTTAAGTATAAACTATTATGATTTTCAAGTTCCCCTGAAAGTCGAATCTTATGGTGAATTCATTAGTCATAACTTAGAACAACTTTCTCAAAAACTAGGCAAGAGAAACCCTGATGTGATTAAGTTACTCGGGGTATTATATATCATTAAAAGTATTCCAACAGAACAATTTAGCCAACAACGAAAAGATCAAGCTTTATTTGTTAAAGGTTTACTGTGGGAACTGTATCGAGATAATCCGGAAATTCAGAAGTTTATTGATAATAATATAGAGTATTTTAACGGCAAGCCAGGAAAACCAGAAAGCTTTAATCCTTTAGACCATTTATTGCAAAATCAAAACTTTCGATTATCTTTCTGGAAAGTCGGTGCAGAAGAACTAAATTACCGTCGCTTTTTCACCGTTAATGAATTAATTTGCGTCAGAGTTGAAGATCAAAAAGTATTTGAAAAAACCCATCATTTAATTAGTAAACTGGTTAAATCCGGTCATTTTACCGGATTAAGAATCGATCATATTGATGGTTTATTTAATCCGATTCAATATTTGTATTGGCTACGCAATAAAGCTCAAGATGTCTATATTACAGTAGAGAAAATATTAGAATTAGAGGAAGAAATGCCTTCTTCATGGCCAATTCAAGGAACCTCTGGCTATGAATATTTAAACTATGTGAATGGTGTATTCTGTCAAAGTCAAAACGAAGAACGATTTAATCAAATTTACCGAGATGTTTCAGGTTTAACCACACCTTATCCCGATCTAGTGATTGAGAAAAAGCGGTTAATTGCCAATAAAGGCTTAGCAGGAGATGCGGATAATCTGGCTTTATTGCTGAAGCGAATCTCAGGTCAATATCGTTACGGTCGTGATTTTACCATGCTGGGTTTAAAAACTGCCATTATGGAAGTTTTGGTTCGTTTTCCAGTGTATCGAACATACGTTAATGAGGATGGTGTTAGCCGAGAAGATAAAATTTATGCACAGCAAGCCATTAAAGGCGCTAAAAAAGCATTACCTGAATTATTGAATGAATTGAATCTAATTGAGAAGCTATTATTGCTGGATTATGATGAAGGAATGAGTGAGGAAAATCGCCAGCAGTGGTTACTGTTTGTGATGAAGTTTCAACAGTTTTCTAGTCCTCTGACTGCCAAGGGAATTGAAGATACCCTGTTTTATGTTTATAATCGTTTCTTATCCCTGAATGAAGTGGGAGGATCTCCTCAACATTTTGGAATTACAGAAGAAAATTTTCATCAATTCAATCAAAAACGCCTAGATAAATGGCCTCATGCAATGAACGCCAGTTCGACTCATGATACAAAACGGAGTGAAGATATTCGTGCCCGTTTAAATGTACTTTCAGAACTACCCGATGAATGGGAAACTCAGGTGAGAAACTGGATTCAGTTAAATCGAGAACATAAAATAGAAGAAGAAACGCGATTTATTCCTGATGGAAATGATGAGTATTTTATCTATCAGATCTTGGTCGGTGCTTATCCATTTTTAGAAGAAGAATATCCCACCTTTGTTGAACGCATTAAAGACTATGTCGTCAAAGCAGTACGAGAAGCTAAAGTTCATACAGCTTGGTTGCGTCCTGATACCGCTTATGAAGAAGGATTTGTAAAATTTGTTGATCAAATTCTTCAGAAAACTGAAGAGAATGAATTTATAAATTCATTACAGCCTTTCCAAGAGAAAATTGCATTTTATGGTATCTTCAATTCTCTTTCTCAAACCTTGTTAAAACTGACCAGTCCCGGTTTACCGGATATTTATCAAGGGACAGAATTATGGGATTTAAGTTTAGTTGACCCCGATAACCGTAGACCTGTTGATTTTGAACAACGACTCTCTTTCTTACAAGAAATTCAGCGACGGTCTAAAACAGGAATGCAGAGTTTAATTGATGATTTAGTCGCCACTCGCGAGGATGGACGGTTAAAACTGTTTTTAATTGCGCGTGTCTTAGAAGGACGACGGCAATATCTGGAGGTGTTTGAACAAGGGTCTTATCAACCCTTGAATGTAACGGGTCAATATGCCAATCATATTATTGCCTTTGCGCGAACCTACAAAGAAATTACCCTCATCGTGATTGCGCCTCGTTTCCTAACTTCAGTCGTAGAGTTGAATCAATTTCCTCTCGGTGAACAAGTTTGGGGTGATACTGCGGTTGAAATTCCAAATGGGTCTGAATCAACTTGGCATGAAATGATTACCGATCAATCCATTCCCAGTGGTGATTCAATTAAAATAGGTCAAATTTTAACTCAGTTTCCGGTTGCACTCATTGTCAATCAAAACTACCGCGACCTATAATATTGCACATAAACAAAGAGACACTATATCTAATGTCTCTTGAAAATCATCCTTAGTTTTTGAAAATACAGGGGAAACAAGGTCGGATATATAGATGATCCGACTTCGATAGAATAACTTGTAACTTTTCTCTTTTGAGCTGGGTTGGTACGATTAACGGCTCAACAGATGAGCTAGTGCTCGCGCCTAGCTTGAATAAATAGAAAAGGTATTCGGGAGTCTGGCCGAGTTTCGACCCCAAATACCTTTTCTCACAGACCTCACTCCTCACACTGCTACTAATATACACGATAATCCGCAGTTGTCAAGAGAATTCTTGCAAGAATTTAATTCCCTCTGGGATAAATATATTCTTCTATCCCTGCAACGCGACCCAAAAATCAAGAGAAGCTCAAAGTTAATAGTATTGCTATAGCAGTTTATAATGCTTGATTTAATTAATGAGAATTATCTTAAAATTTAGATGATTTTTTTTTCATTTATATTTCATTGTTCTATTATCTGGGAACTCTATACTAAGATTTATCCATTCAAAATGGTTAGAGGCTAAAATGATGAATATTTTAGGTTGCATCGGAATCGGAGTCAGCTTAACTATCGCAGCTTTTAGCGGGATAGGTATCAATTTAAATAAAAACTCATCTGTTTCAACGGAAGTTACCTCAGGGGAAACTGCAAACTGTTCTTTAACTTCGGTTCAAATTTGTCGTTCTCAGAAGATCGATCCTCATACTGGAACAGTCATTTCAGTCTCTAACTTAAAGCGTAATTAAAATCCCTTGATATTGGGGCGTATCACTGTACGCCCCAACTCCTATTGAGGTGCTAAATTATCCTAAATTCAGGTCCGTTACCGCCCCCATGCTACTGGAAGACACTAACTTGGCATATTTCGCTAATACCCCTTTGGTATAACGAGGAGTAGGAGGCTGCCAATTCTGACGACGTTGTTCTAAGATTTCATCAGCCACATTCACCTGTAACAATCGTTGAGTGGCATCGATGGTAATACTATCCCCTTCTTCCACCAGGGCGATAGCGCCACCGACAGCCGCCTCAGGCGCGACATGACCCACCACCATACCATAGGTTCCCCCAGAGAAACGACCATCGGTAATCAGCCCCACAGCGTCTCCTAAACCCGCGCCAATAATCGCAGAGGTGGGGGCTAGCATTTCTCGCATCCCAGGGCCGCCTTTGGGGCCTTCATAACGCACAACAATAATATCCCCTGCTTGGATTAAACCGGCTAAAATCGCATCGAGACATTCTTCTTCCGATTCAAAGACTCGCGCTGGCCCGGTAATTTTAGGGTTTTTCACCCCAGTAATCTTGGCAACGCCACCTTCAGTTGCTAGATTTCCTTTTAATATGGCTAAATGTCCTTGAGCATACATCGGATTATTCCAAGGACGAATCACCTCTTGATCTGCGGCAGGTTCTGTGGGAATATCAGCTAACTGTTCAGCTACTGTTTTTCCAGTAATGGTTAAAGCATCCCCATGAATTAATCCCTGTTGCAATAACATTTTCATCACCAACGGTACGCCCCCCGCTTGATGAAATTCTGTTGTGACAAAGCGACCACTGGGTTTAAGATCGCATAAAACCGGCACTTTACCCCGAATGGTTTCAATATCATCCAAGCTCAGTTCAACCTCTGCGGCATGGGCGATCGCCAGTAAATGTAACACAGCATTGGTCGATCCGCCAATTGCCATAATCACCGCTATCGCATTTTCAAACGCTTCACGAGTCAGAATGTGACGTGGTTTGAGTTGATGAGCAATCGCTTGGCGCAACACAGCCGCCGACTCGGCAGTACTATCTGCTTTTTCGCCATCTTCCGCTGCCATCGTCGAAGAAGACATTAAACTCATCCCCATCGCTTCAAAAGCCGAAGACATAGTATTAGCAGTATACATCCCGCCACAAGAACCTGCCCCCGGACAAGCATTGCGTTCAACGGCAAGTAATTCCTCGCTGTCAATTTTACCCGCGCTGTATTGTCCAACCGCCTCAAAAGCACTGACAACCGTTAAATCTTTGCCATTATAGTGACCGGGTTTAATCGTACCCCCATAAACAAATATAGCGGGAATATTCATCCGCGCGATCGCAATCATTGCCCCAGGCATATTCTTATCGCAACCGCCAATAGCTAAAACCCCATCCATACTTTGGGCATTACAAGCCGTTTCAATCGAGTCGGCGATCACTTCTCGGGAAACCAGAGAATATTTCATCCCCTCAGTCCCCATAGAAATCCCATCACTAACAGTAATCGTACCAAACATCTGGGGCATTGCCCCCACTTGCTTTAATTCGGCTTCGGCTCGTAATGCTAAATCATTTAAGCCCATATTGCAGGGAGTAATCGTACTATAACCATTAGCAATCCCGACAATGGGTTTAGTAAAATCCTCATCCTCGAACCCCACCGCCCGCAGCATGGCACGGTTAGGCGTACGTTGGCTACCTTGAGTGATGGTTTGACTTCTTAAATTATCCGACATTTTTTTACTCCATAAAACAGATACGACACGTGATTAACAAACGCTTTTTTTACTGTAGACTGTCAATACTGAAGGGGGTTTGGCGAGATTTGAACCTCCCTCTGTATCAGTCCAGATGCTGGGGGATACCCTGAGTGATTCATTCACCGATGCTTTCAAATCCATTGACTCCTGCATCAAAAGAGAAACTGGTATTTTGAACTGAGAGGATGCCAATCCCATAGTCGAAGCGTTAGGATTCTAGCATTAGTCAGTGAATCTTTATAAGTTAGAGTGTGAATTTCACTTAAAAATCAGGGAAGGCTAAATTTTAGACAGTCTAACAGATACACAAACCGCAAACTATACAGGCAAATATATATGCAAGTCGATGAATTGCTCAAGCAATACGAAGCCGGTGAACGGATGTTTCGTTCTGTTAACTTAATTGGTGCCGACCTCAGAGGAGTTAATCTGAGTGAAGCGACGTTAATTCGAGCTAATTTACAAAATACTAGTTTAATCAATGCTGAACTGACTGGAGTGAATTTTCGAGAAGCTAAACTGATGGGGGTTGATTTGAATGGGGCGAATTTATATGAAGCTAATCTGATTGGTGCTAATTTAACTCATGCAGATTTTGGTCATGCTAACCTCGAAGGCGCGAATTTGAGAGGCTCTTCATCCCGGAATATTTCATTAGCACAAGCCAACTTAAAAGAAGCCAATTTGACAGAGGCTAATTTTACAGGAGCAAATTTTGTCGGGGCGAATCTGAGTAATGCGACTTTAATTCGGGCTAATTTTTCTCAGGCTAATCTTACAGGTGCTATTTTAGAATGTGCGAATTTAACTAATGTTATTTTACGGGAATCTATTCTGGAAAGAGCCAGTTTCATTAATGCGACTTTGAGTGGTGGATTATTGATTGCCGCCAATTTTAGAGATGCAGATTTAAGTCGAGTCACGATGATTGGAGCTGATTTGAGTGAGGCTAATTTGAGTGGTGCTAATTTGCGAGCGGCTAACGTGAGTTGGACGACGCTACGAGGGGCAAATCTCAGCCGAGCTAGATTATATCGCACTAAGTTAAGCTGGTCTAATTTGAGTGGTGCTAATTTAATTGAGGCGATTTTATTAGATACAAAACTGGATCGGGCAAACTTACGAGATGCTAATATTCGAGGTGCCATTCTGCCAAAAATATACTAGAATAAGCTCAATTTTCATAAGATTTTTACAGATTAATTATGCCCTATTTTACTGATTTATATCAGATTCAAGAGAAGATCGCTCACTATTCCACTGCATCGATATTGTGGATTGATACTGAAGTTGCAGATTACAACACTCGCAATCCTCGACTTTCTTTGATTCAAGTTTTAGCTGATTCTCAAGATTGTCAAAGTGAATCGGTTGATGTGCTGGATGTATTAGAATATCCAGATTTAGCTGAAAAGTGGATTGAGCAAGTGATGATTAATCCAGCCATTGAGAAGGTTTTTCATAATGCTAAATTTGATCGCAAATTTTTAGGAAAAACTCGGGGTAAAAATATTACCTGTACATTAGAAATGGCAAAAAGGATTCCTTTTTATCAGTTACCCGTCTCTAATTACAAACTGAAAACCTTGGCTTTAACATTAAGTGAATTTACAGAGATTGATAAACAAGAACAGCAAAGTGATTGGGGACAGCGACCTTTAACTCAGCAACAGCTCAATTATGCCGAAATGGATGTGATTTATTTAAGGCAAGTTCATCAAAAGCTACTGAAACTGACCCAGGATTGTTTTCCAAATCCGGCGGAAGAAAATCTCTCTGATTTAATCAACCGATATCAAGAAATTCAGCAGCAATGGCAATTACTCGATTCTGAAGTGGAGCATCTGAAACAGCGAATTAAACAAGGAATGGAATCTCAAAATATTCAGGAAAATAATCAATTTAAGCTTTCTTATTCAGAACGAAAAACTGATACGGTTGAATTGAAAAAATTAGCTCAGTTTGTACTTCAGAATAATATAGATTCTGATATTGCTCTGCCATTAAGTCAGGCTGTACAAAAACAACTCGGAGATTCTTTTAAAAAGCTGCCAATCGAAACACAAACTAATCCAATGATTCGACTCATTGAAAAATCATTTGATCGGGAATAATACTAGAGCAGTACAAAATTAGGTGTTTGACATAATAATTATCTTAATAAGCAATAGGTGATAGGCAATGGTAAAATGTCCTAACTTCATGACCTAGCGCTATATAATTAGCAATTAGATGTTAAAAAGTCGCCTATTCCTATAACAAAGTATGCAGGACTTTCTCTCTTGCCTTTTTTAATCAGATTTATGCCATGACTCAAAGGAAATTGCTATAGAATAACTTGTTTGATCTCAAAACTGAATTGAACGGATTCATGTTTTCAAATTATTGATTTTTTTTGATTGTGAGTCAATCTGTGATTATAACAGTTTATTGAACTTAAAACAATCCTTTTATTTACTGCCAAAACAAGGCAAGCTAGAAAAGAGAAATCAACTGAATTTAACCTTGGGAGGAATGATGTTACAAGCAAAAGATGTGATGACAACCGATGTGGCAACCATTCGCGGTTCAGCAACCGTAGCAGATGCGGTCAAGACGATGAATGAAGCAGGAATTCGGGCATTAATTGTTGAACGCCGCCACGATCAAGATGCCTACGGTATTGTCACTGAAACCGATGTCATTTATAAAGTGGTCGCTTATGGTTTAGATCCCAAAAAAATGCGAGTGTATGAAATCATGACAAAGCCTTGCATTGTCGTCAACCCAGATTTAGGAGTGGAGTATGTAGCGCGTTTATTTGCTAATACTCGAATTCATTTAGCACCTGTGATTAAAGATCAACTCATGGGTGTAATTTCTATTGGTGATATTCTTGCCAAAGGGGACTTTATTGAACAGCCCAAAAGTACCGTTTTAGCCGATCGGATTCAACAAGCAATTGAAGAAGCACGAGGAATTTGTGCTGAAAAAGGAGCCACTTCCAAAGACTGTGCTGCGGCTTGGGATGTTGTCGAAGAATTACAAGCTGAAGCTGCTCATCAGCAAGCGCAACCTATCACAAAAACGGCTTTTGAACAATATTGTGAAGAAAATCCCGAGGCGTTGGAAGCGCGAATGTACGACACTTAAGCAATAACCCATTACTGCTACAGTGACAATAGTGTCGATCGGGGGTTCGAGATACGGCTATAGCACAGGCGACCCCATCGCCTTGAAGCTTGATACTCTAGCAATAGAACCACTCCAAAGGATGGTATGTGGCACGTCACTCTGCATCAGCAACTGTCAAAACAATGGCAGGGTTTAATCTCCCAAATCCGGCGACCGGGCTCTCCAAAACGTTTAGCTATTTTTGAAGCCTGTATTATTGGTTTAGTATCCGGGTTAGCTGCATTTTGCCTGAAAGAAGGAGCCGGATTACTGGGATCGCGGCGAGTCTATTACTCCCTTAATAGCGGCATTCCGCCCTGGCTATTTCTCCCCTGTTTAGGCTTAGTGGGGGGTTTTCTCACCGGGGTTTTAGTGGAACGCTTTGCTTCCGAAACCGCAGGCAGTGGCATTCCACAGGTGAAAGCAGCATTAGCCGGATTACCCATTTCCCTCGATTTACGGGTGGCGATCGCCAAACTGATTGGTACGATGTTTACCATGGGATCGGGTTTAACCTTAGGACGACAGGGGCCGACGGTACAAATGGGGGCGGCGATCGCCGCCTGGATTAGTCGCTGGGTGCCGACTTCTCCCACTTACCGTCATCAAATGATTGCCTGTGGGGCAGCAGCCGGATTAGCAGCCGGATTTAATGCACCTTTAGCCGGGGTATTATTCGTCGTGGAGGACTTACTCCATGATATATCAGGCATTACCCTTGGCCCTGCAATTATTGCTTCTTTTATTGGTGCGGTTGTCTCTCGATTATTGGGGGATCGAGAAATGATACTGAATCAACTCCCCCTAGAAGCCATACAAGCTTCCTATCAACAACGGTTTATTGAACTGCCAGAGATTCCATTCTATATCTTTCTGGGAATTGCAGCGGGGGTACTCGGAACCCTATTCAGTCGTGCCATTGTCTATTTAATGCGGTTTAATCGTCAAACGCTCCAGTTAAGCTTACCCCGACGCATGGCACTATCTGGGGTTTTGTGCGGGTTAATTGTCTCAATACTCCCCGTGGCATTTCGCAATAATGCCGGACTGCGAGAAATTATCTTAAGTGGCGATATCCTTTGGCAAAAAGCAGCCTTAATTTTTGTGGCGTACTTTGTATTAACCACCATTGCAGCAAGTTCTGCGGCTCCGGGTGGACTATTTGCCCCTTCCCTGATTTTAGGTGCTGCGTTGGGAGAATTAGTGGGAATCTGGCAATCAGCCTGGATTGGATTAGAATCCCCGACGACTTTTGCTTTAGCGGGAATGGGAGCATTTTTTTGTGCAGTGTCCCGCACCCCTATGACCTCTGTTGTGATTGTGTTTGAGATTACCCGAGATTTTAATCTGGTGTTGCAACTGATGATTTGTGCCATTGTTGCTTATCTGGTTTCAGAACGGCTAGACTCCTACTCCTTATACGATCGCTTATTACAGCTCAATGGCATTGAACTCAACCCCGACCAACCCGACCACGCCTCTCTCAGCACCCTCACCGCAGAAGACATCATGCAACCGGCTGTAGAAACCTTAGCCAGCGATCTGTGTTTAGAAAAAGTTCAACAAGCCTTTGATCAATCTCATCATCGCGGCTTTCCAGTGGTCGAACAAGGCAAGTTAGTTGGGATTGTTACCGAAACAGACCTGGAGGCAATTAACAAGCGTTCTGTTGACCCTCAGACACCGCTCTATCAATTTATGGTCAAGCAACCCATCACTGTTAAACCCAATGATGCTTTGAGTGAAGTGTTGTATTTATTGTCAAAATATAAACCCAGTCGGTTACCTGTGGTTGAAAGCCGTAAAGTGGTGGGGATTATTACTCGCAGCGATATTATCCATGCTGAAATTAACTATATTACCGGGGAAACGACTCAAGTAGGGCGGCATAGTGAACCCTCAACTCCCATCTATTACAAGCGATCGCCCCAAACGGGCACAGGACGACTGTTAATTTCGTTATATAATCCTCAAACTGCCCCGGCATTATTAAGAGTGGCTGTTGCTATTGCGAGGGAACGCAACTATGAGATAGAATGCTTGAGTGTGATTGTGATTCCACGTCATCAATCTACCACTGAAACCGAGGTTTCCCTCAGTCGCAGTTTAGAGTTATTTAAATCGGCTGAACACATTGCCACGACCTGGAAAGTTGCCCTGCATACCCAAGTCCGAGTTGCTCATGGTGTGGCACAGGCTATTTTAGAAGCTGCCAAAGATCGACATATTGACTTAATTTTAATGGGATGGCGGGGAGAAGAATCGGGTCAAGACCGGGTTTTCGGGGATGTGGTTGATACCATTATGCGACAGGCGACAGCAGAAGTTGTGGTGGTGAAATGGGCAAAGGAAAAGCGGTATAAAATTCAGAAAGAAGAAGATTTTCATCCGACGGGTATTTCATTAAAACAGGAGTCGGTTTCTCACTTTTCGGCTCAACAATTTAGTTTCTCTTCCTATCTGCGGCTTCATTGGAACCGCTGGTTAATTCCAGTTCGAGAGGGTTCTAAGCAAGCTGTTGCCTTACAGTTATTACCCGCTTTAGTTCAACTGAGTTTACAACCTCAAGTCTTGTTGCTTAAGGTGATGAAAGATGACCATTTAGAAGAAGAATTACGCACATTAGACTTTGTAGCAGAAGGATTAAATTCTTATATTGAAGCCGAGATAGACGTTACCGCAGTTTGCACCCGATCGGTTGCCGAAGGCGTAATTGATGTCAGTCATCAACGCAAAAGTGATGTGATTGTTCTCGGTGCCAGTCAGGAAGGAATGCTCAAACAAGTGATTCAAGGTAATATCCCCGAAGCGATCGCCCGTGGATGTGATTGTACCGTGATTTTAGTCCGTCCACGGGCGACTCGGTAATTATTATATAGCGCTGAGCGCCCTTGGAACAGCGGAGCAGGAAACGGGTAGCGTTTCTGATTATCGCCGGTGGGTTTTTACTCCTGTCGTGACGTTGCATGCAACGTCTCTACTTCTTATGATGCTACAGATCAATCTCTCTTGTCTCCCCCTCAATTCAATTGCACGCAAATATTTCAGTATTTCATATTATATTATTCCAAACTACGTGCCCAGGCAATACAGCGTTCTGCCTGTTCTGCCCAAAATGACGAACCCCAGTAAACAAAGCAACTGGTTTCACATAACAGTAACGCCCGTTCTTGTTCACTTGATAAAGAAGAATGCTGTCGTTGCTGAGCATAAGCTTGAGAGAGTTGTTCAACTTGTTGCAATACGGTTTGACGCAAGTCTCCCCCTTGCCAACTTTGATGATCTCCAATCCATGACCCCCCAGTTGCTTTGAGATGAACCGTTGTTGTCGGTCCTTTGGGAAGATAAGTATCAATATATTCACTCACTGTCATAAATCCAATTTCCGGCCAACGTTGCGACTGACGAAATAGGGGGGCAAAAGAATTTTTGAAATATTCAAACATCATCACATTGCCATTTTCCCCATCAGAAGTCGGCACTACTAATGCCGGAATAGTAGACTGAGGTTGTAAGGTTTTACCCCGATAACGAATATCATTAATACAACCTTCTGCGTTTTGACCACTCTGTTGACGAATGCCCATATCCGTATCGCGTACCACACACAGAATACGTTCAGATTCTCCCCCCGACTCTACCACTAACCAATGAACACGATTTTCTAATTCTGGCGTACTCCAATCTTGCGGACGCTGTAGCGCGGCATGGGGTAAAATCACCCATTCATAACCACAGCGTTTCAATAACCGAATAAACTGCAACGCTTCAGCAGGGTCACCAGTCATCCCCATTTCCGGTAACCAAAATCCCCGGACTCGGGATAATGCTGTTTCTCCGAATAAGTCGGCAAATACCTGTCGCCACATTAGAATTTGTGCTTCATGATCTCGCACAGGAGTCGCTGGAAAGTAACAATGACTATAAGCGGTACCGGCAAATTCAACCGCTTCTGGATGTTGTTCTAAAACCCAGCGCCACAACTCAATCATGTCACCCACAGCCTCACCATCAACCGCTAACTGATGAAATTGACCATTTTCTGACAGTTTTGCGAGTTCTTCTAACAATACCCCGGAATAGTCCACCATAATACGGGGGGAATAACCTTCTGCTTTCAGTTGTTTGACATAATGAGCAGGATTTTTGTAGGCGATCGCAAACCATTGAGCATTCCAACGTTCTTCTGAATTTTCGGGGCTGTTGAGCATTTTTTCCAAGTTCCCAATCAGTTGAGAAGGATCGCTATCCGTCCAGATGGGAGGTTGATGCATATGCAACCAGGGAACAAATATAGCCAGCGGTTGAGAATTTGACATTATGATTAATTGCTGTTTTAAGCGGTGTATGGGTGAGCCAGCCTACCGGGGATTATCTCAGATATTTATCGATGTTACTCATCATA
>CAYNXM010000145.1:0-6948 GCA_964401105.1 uncultured Lyngbya sp.
ACCCCATCTATTGGGTTCCACTCAATGATTGGCGCTTGATTATCCGAGTTATCAATCACCGGAATAGTGATAGACTCTTCTGTAATATTACCCGCTGCATCTGTCGCGATCGCCGTCGCCACAATCTCTCCCGCTGGCGGATTTTCTAAAGTAGCTTGACCGTAGCGATTTAAAGCCACAGGTTCATCATTAATTAATAACTGAAGATTAGCAACCCCGACATTATCAGTCGCATTGACGTAGAAAGTCATATCTTGACCGAGGTACAGGGGAGTCAGACTGGGATTGAGAGAGACAGACGGAGCTTGATTATCAGCGACCACGGATAGGTCAAAAGACTGACTCACACTAGCTCCTAATGGGTCTGTGACAGTAATCGTAACGGGTAAATCTGTCTCTACCGTATCCGGTGTCCAACGTAAGCGACCTAACTCATCAATCGTCATTCCCCGGTCAATAGAATCGGTATCAAGACTGTAGGATAAAGATTGATTATCCGGGTCAAAAGCAGTGAAATCGTATTGATAGGGTTGTCCGAGATTAGCGATTTCCTTGGGAGTCGATTGAATCACCGGAGCGCTATTATCTAGTACAGTTAAAGTAAATCCTTGAGCCGTTCCCAGACCCTGGCTATCTTCAACTCCAATAACAACTTGGTGAATTCCAAAAACTGGAGTATCCCAACTTATCGCCCCAGTTTCATCAATACTCATGCCATTAGGCGCTTCCAGCAAACGATAAGATAGACTATCTCCTACATCAGGATCGGTTGCTTCTACCGCGTAATGGTAAGGTATTCCTGTATCAGCTTGGAAAATTGGCAGCGAATTAATTGACGGTGCATGATTAATTGCTTCTTCTGCCTCTTCTGCTACTTCCAAATCAAACACCTGACGATTAATGCCCCCTTGAGCATCAGTCACTAATACTTCCACGGCATGACTTCCCACCTGTGCTGAATTAGGAGTCCATGCTATCTCCCCTGTAACCGGGTCAATCTGCATCCCCTCTGGACGCACTCCCAGACTAAAGCTCAATTCATCCTGTTCCGGGTCAGTCGCCACCACATTATAGCGATAAGCCAGGTCAGGATTGCCTTGAGTCAAAGGGTGAGACACAATTGATGGGGGAGTATTCGCGCCCGTTACTTGTAGCTCAAATGCCTGCCCACTGTAGGCTCCGTAAGGATCTGTTGCCCGTAACTGCACTGTATGACTACCAATTTGCTGAGGGGTTGGAGTCCAACTCACCTGACCGGACAAGGGATCGACTACCATCCCATCTGGAGCAGCGTCTAAATCCCACAGTAAGGTATCGCCATCAGCATCTGTTCCTTCTGCATTGTAAGAGAATCCCCGCTCTAAATTGGTGCGAGTATCAGGCACAGAAGTAATCACTGGAGAATGATTCGCGGTTTGGTGAGAGACAAACACCCTCCAAGAAACCGGAGTCACTCCACCATTACCATCGCCAATCTCAACTTCAATAGTATGGCTTCCCGTTTGGTCTACTCCAGGAATCCAGGTCAGCAGACCCTCCGCATTAATATCCATCCCCTCAGGAGCATTGACTAAGGTGTAAGATAGTGCGTCTCCATCCGGGTCATAACCTTCAAATTGATGTAGATAAGTTTGGTTGTAGCGAATTTGGCTGCGGGGCTGACCGCTGTTAATGACTGGGTCTCGATTGGGGATTGGCTCAATTACATTTAATTCCAGGGTTTGTAGGTCTTCACCACCCTTACCATCGCTCACCTGGATAGTAATTTCAGCCACTCCAAGAGCATCGGGTGTCCAGCTCAATATCCCAGATTCAGCATCAATGGTGACTCCACTGGGAGCGTCTACCAAAGAGAAACTGAGGGTATCTTCATTTGCATCTACGGCATCGGCATCATAAGTGAAAGTCTTACCGACTTGAGGTTGCACTTGCTCTGACAATACAGAAGTGAAGCGAGGTGCAAGGTTCGGCTCAGTTACTGTAATTTCAAATGCTTGTAGATCTAAACCTCCTTCCCCGTCTTTCACCCGTAAAATCACGCTATGGGTGCCAATTTGTTCGGCGGAGGGCTGCCATACCACTGCCCCACTTTCGGGGTCTACAATCATTCCGGCTGGAGCTAATGGTAAATCGTAGCTTAAGGAATCTGCATCGGGGTCGGTAGCTTTAGCTTGATAAGAAAAGCGATGATCTGTTGTTAGACTTTCTGTGGGACTTTCAGTGATAAAGGCTGGTGCTTTATTGGGAACGGGTTCAATTAGATGATTGCCAAATAGATGAGAAAAGACTTCGCCGCCTCCGACAGTCACAGTATCGACAAACACATCAACAGGTGCAGTTTGTTCAAATCCACTGGGGACAATTTGACGCACAGTGTATTCACCAGGCAAGAGATTCTCAAAGCTAAATTGGAAGGGGTTATTTTCACCAAAAGCAGACTCATCAATTGGCCCAGTTAACTGAGCGGGTTCATCCCCATCAAGAGAGCCATTATTGTTCAAGTCGAGATACACCGTGACGTTATCCATCAGGGGTTCTGTTGCATAGCGACTATCCCAACCCTGGAAGAGATCGATGATTTCCTGAGGATCTAAGAGACGAATGGCATCGGGGTCAATGTTCTGTAGTTGACCTAACCCGGCTCCTGCTCCAATTCCAAAAGCATTAATATTGAATCCGGCTTCCTCTAGGGTATCGACAATTGTGGTATCTAAGCTACCAAAACCGTCGGAGAGAAAAATTAGATTGGGATCTCCAAGCGTACTACTGAGAATACCTTCAGCGACTTCCAGTGGGGGGGGTAAAATTGGTTCCCCCTCCGGCTTGCAATTGATTCAATACCTGGCGAATATCCGGCACTCCATCCTGGTCATTATCCGCTAGGGGGGTTGTAAAGATATCAATCTCATCAGTCGCTGGATTCATGTCCAGAATGCGGGCACCGCCATTGAAAGGAACCACAGCAATCTGGGCGCTCTCCCCTTGACCTTGGATAATTAACTGTTCCGAGAGGGCAATTGCGGTTGCCAATTCCATACCCAAAGTTCCCATCGGTTCGTCGGCAACCGTTTCTAAGTCCGCTGTTGTCCAATCAACGTAATTCCCTCCAGTACTTCCAGATACGTCAATGGCAAAGACAATTTCAGGACTATCTCCTTTGAATAGCTTTGAGCCTCGATACCCATCACCATTGAGATCGTCAAATACCAGCCCTTGGATAGTCCCTAATTGGTCGTAAACCTCTACAGAGAAGGTTTGAGTATCTTTACCACCCCGGCTATCGAGTACTTCAACCGTGAACTCAACCGTATCCCCTGCGGTGACATCTGACTCAGGGAACCAGAGTAATTCTCCAGTCGCCTGATTCATCAAGGCTCCCAAAGGACTATCAACCAAACGATAGCTCAACTCATCGTTATCTGAGTCAATCCCCTCCACTTGATAAATATATCCCGGTTCTGCAAGAGATAATCGCGCTTCAGGCGTACTGATAATGAATGGATTGGCATTATCCGGGTCGGGCCAGAGACGAATATTGAATTCCTGAATATCCTGCCCTCCTTGACCATCTTCCACCAACAGCTTGACCGGGAATAAACCCAAACTGCCATCATTGCTGCTAGATTCTCCCGTTCCTGGGGTAATGATAGAGACAGTATTATCCGTTATTGGAGTCAATACTTCAAACTCGTAGTTCACTGGAGTATTTGAGGAAGAGCCTCCAGTTACCCTTAAGCTATACTCTCCACTGTGAGGCAAAACGATCTCAAAATCATTTTTCAACCAAGTAGAATGCTGAACCTCCGTGTTATCTGGGCCAATTAACTCCCATTTATGATCTGAAGAGTTTGTGAGTGAGTTAAAGTATAGTCGTTGACCTTCAGTACCCGAGAAAGTATGGAAAGCAGTTGCCCGTCCAGTTTCTAATACACCTGAAGTGGGTAAATTAAATGAAATAGCAGGAGCGGCATCTATTTCCATCAGTTGGAACTGATAGTCATCAGAATTATCTGTTTCCCCTTCAATCACCAGATGATAAGTACCATCTAAGGTCAGACTAAAGGGATCGCTGTCATTAGTGCGGAAGTTACCTTTACTAAATACTAGGTGACCATTTGGGTCATAAAGCGTTGCTTTGACATTACTTCCATCCATGCCATTAAACAGCATCCGTGTTCCGGTAACCCCGGTAAAGGAATACACCCGATTTTCTTGACCCGATAAGCTATCTGTGACAATCGTTCCAGGTTCTACAGGATTAAATGCAGTGCTTGTTGGGTTATTAGGGAGTTCTAAAAGGTTAAATTCATAACTATCAGCAGTTGATTCGTAATAGCCATAGACTTCTAGGGTGTACTCTCCTGATTGTTGTAGAGTCAAAGGATCTCGATCAAATCGAGAGTCATGATTGTCAAAGGCATAGGAACCATCTGGATTAATCAAGCGAGTCCGGACTTGCCAATTATCTTGATTCAGACTGTCGTAGAGTAGTTGAGTTCCGGCTTTTGCAGTAAAAGTGTATTGAGCTGTTTCTTCGGCAGCAATAGAACCGCTTTGGGGAAGATCAAATCCAGAGTTAGCGACGACTTCCGGTGAAATATCTGCAACGGAGAATTCGTAATCGACTGAATTATTACTATTGCTGACAACTGCTAAAGTATAGAGACCACTGGTGGGTAAAGCAGCCGAGAAATCAGGCGAATTTGACGATGGTTGAGCAATTACCTGATTACTGGGGTCATACAATATCCAATTAGCGCCACTCCAGCGCTCATCAGTCAGGTCAAATGACAGAACGGTTCCCTGTTCACCATTAAACTGGAACAAATGGGTTTGACGTGGATCTAATGTTCCAGTAGTTGTTTGATTAACTGCAAGTTCTGGATTTAGGGTTAAATCGCTTAACTCAAACTGATAGTGACCCAACTGAGTACTACTGCCATCAATCACCAAGCGGTACTCACCCGCTTGAGTCAGGGTAATCGGCCCTTCGTCATATCGCAAATCTCGACTCAGAATATCGTTGTCATAAGGGTCGTACAGTTTAGCCGTCAGACCGTTATAAGTGAGTTGACTGCCATCAAAATAGAGTTGTTGTCCGACTTCACCTGTAAAAGTGTAAGTGTGTTGTTCACCGAGTTCTGTCAATTCTCCTGATATCGCCTCACTCAGCGTTAGAGCGGTGGAGGTCAACTCAGGGGTGACTAATTGAAAATTATACTCTTCGGCCGAACTCGTACCTGCAATCTGTAGAAAATAATCTCCAGCATCAGGGAGTGTTAATTCAGAACCGGATTTGTTTATTTCATTTCCAACTGCATCATAAACTTTCCAATTCAGTGCCTCAGCATCAAAGTAAAGATGAGTGTCTGCTGAAGCACTGAACCGATAGAATACTTGATCTCGTCGAGAGTCTTCAAAGGTTCCATGAATTGGTGTATCCAAGTCAATCTCAGTTATGTTTTCAGCATCATTAAGATCCGAGACTTGAAAACGGAAAGAATCTGTATGGTCACCATTACCGTCAATTATCAGAGTATATTTGCCAGACTCTGATAAGGTTTTCATCTGGTCAGAGGAGAAGCTTGTCCCTAAGGATGGATTATTGGCAAAGATCTCTTGACCACTAGGAGACAATAACCGCCAATATAAATTAGAGGATTGCAGGCTATCAAAATGCAGCAGTTGTCCAACCGTTCCTTCAAAAGTGTAAGCTTTCTGGTCACCCGATTCAGCAATTTCTCCAGTGATAAGGGTTCCAAGGTTCAGTTCTTCAGTGGTTAACTCAGACGTGACTACTTCAAACTCATATTCATTCCCCGCCCGCTCATTGCCAGAAACTCGGAGGAAATACTTCCCAGTGTAAGGTAGAGCCAGTTCAAAATCTGTAGAAAACCCTTTACTTTCAATCTCCCCACCTGCGCTATTGTAAAGTGTCCAAGATTCGCTGCCGTCACCAATAAAACGGTCAAAGTAGAGGTATTCTCCAGCTTGAGCATTAAAACGATAGAAATCTGTTTCTAGATTACTTGACCCAAAGTCGGCTTGAATCAGGCTATCTAGTGTAATCTGTTGAACATGGTCTGGATTAGCCCAATCTATCACCTGGAATTGATAGTCTTCTATGTGGTCTGTATAACCATCCACAACCAAGGTGTAGGTTCCAGATTCATCTAAAGTGCGGAGTTGGTCAGTATAAAAGTTATCATTAAAGATAGTTTCTCCTGTAGGAGAGAGCAAGCGCCAATCTAGATTGCTAGAAGCCTTTTTCAAACTATCAAAGTAAAGGATTTGACCGGGTGTTCCTTCAAAGTGATAGAAGCGCTGTTCTCCTACTTCAGTCAATTCATCGGATATATTCTGACCTAAGACCAGTTGGGTTGCTGGTGATTCAGAAGTTACCAGTTCAAAGGCATAGTCAGTCCCACGGTCTGCTCCCACAATTTCTAGGAAGTAGTCACCGCTATAGGGAAGAGAGCGTTCAAAGTCACTGGAGAGACTGCTGTCAGTCAATTCATTCCCAGCCTGGTCTCTGAGAATCCAGGAATTGCCAGAATTTCCTATAATTCGGTTGAAGTAGATATACTGCCCTGCAACTGCTGAAAAACGATAAATATCTGTTTCCCGACCCCCTGCATCAAAGCTGCCATCTATCCGTTCATCCAATTGAATGATGGGAACTTGAGTGCTATCCTCTAAATCTAGAATTTGGAAGCGATAGTTCTCTTCTTCTATGTGCTCTTCTACACCATCTACAATTAAAGTGTAGGTTCCGGGTTCACTGAAAACCTTGAGTTGGTTATCCTCGAAATCGTCACTGAATTCCTCTTTACCACTAGGAGATATCAGTTGCCAATCTAAATTGCTTGATACTGTGAGACTATCAAAGTAAAGTTGCTGACCATACTCTACATCAAAGGTGTAGCGCTTTTGTTGTCCGGGTGTGGT
>CAYNXM010000146.1:0-49673 GCA_964401105.1 uncultured Lyngbya sp.
AATTCGTTCTTTTGCATTAGATGAAAATAGATAATTTCCGAGGATAATATGTCCGAGTCCGAGAGAAAGGGCAAAACTAGCGTAACTTAAAGTAATGGTGGGAACGTGAATACTTAACCAAAAGTTATCTCGTAAAACGGGGACTAATGGTTTAATACTGGGGTCTAATATTGCGGGTAATTTATCGGATAAGACTAAACAAATAACTGATAGTGGCGCTGCGGCTAATAGATAATATTTTGCCCGATAAATAAGTTCAAAAATTAAGGCAACTGCGGCGATGCCAAACCCGACCCAAATGACGGATTCATACATATTGGTAACAGGTGGACGACCCGCGATCGCCATCCGTTCAATAAAGCCATATCCTTGGATTAATAACCCTGAAGTAAATAGCCCAATCCCCGTCCAGTAGTAATCAAAGGCTTTTATCCAGAGAATCGCTAACATGACAATAAAGGCAATTCCATATAATATCCAGGCTTTACCAAAGGGATGAAAGGCATAAAAGCTGACTTCACGTTTGAGGATATTATTAGCAGGATAAATAGCAGGACTGAGGGCGGTTAATTGAGTTTTTAGTTTAGCGGCGATGGGTTCTAAATTGGCTAAATTATCGGGATGAGAACGATAAAGTTGTCGTAAACTTTGATATTGATTTTGAACCAGTTCTGCTTGTTCTGCGGGATAATATTCTGAGGCTGTATTAATCCCTATCCATTTTCCTTTAATATCTGTTGGATGAGGCACAATCGGTAAGGTTTGATTACCAACGGTTGCCATCATTAACGCTAGTCTATCTTCTATGGTTAATGCTTCCCGTTCATTACGAGTTAAGTCTTGGTCTTGGGCTTGTTTTTGACGGGCAGTTAATCCTAAAGACCCTAAAGGAGATTGCATTAACTCTTGGAAGGAAAAATACTTCTGTTCTTCGTCTAATCCAATGGCGGCTTTTAAGGGACGGTAATTCACTAAAATAAACGGTTCTTGATTCCAGTCTCGGTTATTCCACCACAGAGATAAATAGGTTTGCAAATAATCTAATTTTTCTCCGGTTTGTAATTCATAGTTTTCCTTGCCATGAATTTCTGTAACGGTTTCTCGGGCAACTGTATCTAAGGGTTTTTTGCGGCCGTCGAGTTGAACGGCTAGGGTTTTAAGGGAATCAATATTTGGATTAGGAGATTGAGTGATTGGAATTAATACAATTAGCAGACTTAAACACAAACCTAGAATAATTTTTAATGGTTTCATGGTGTTGAAAAAATGATATTTCTTCTAACTTTAATCAATACAGAATGCGTTACTAACGCATCCTACAATCTATGAAACAGACACTTTTTCTGGTGTTGAATCTTCTACTTCTATTACCTCTGGATGCGGTTCAACTGAGGCAGTTTTAGCCTTTGAAGAACGGAACTGTTTTGTAATTCCGGGGCCATAAAACATCACCCCAATACCAGCGATAACTAAGGCTGAACCTGTCCAAGTTAAAGCGGTGACCCAAGCAGGTTCTCGTTTTACCTGTAAAGTGGATTGATTTAAATCTCCGGGGTTCCAGGAGGCTTGGGCTAGCTTCCAGCCACGATACCAAGTGGGGTGGTTCATCCACACGTTACGTTGACTGACTTCCCCCGTTTCAGGGTCAAGAATTTGAATTTGACTCGTCCACATGGCGACGGACTCTGACCCTTCGTTACGTTCAACAATAAAATCTTCTAACGCCACTGCAAACGGTAATTGCAAGATTTTCGGACTAAAGACTGCAAAAATCTCTCCATTTGTATCATCAATAGTGGTGGGTTCAGCCCAAGGTAAAGCGGCCTCGGTTCCATTTGCGGTTTGAACAAATAGGGCAGGAATTCCTTCTATATCATTGCCAACACTATTAGAAACCGGGACAATTTGACGCTGAATTTGACCGTGAGGTATCCATTCTTCTAAAGTGATTTGAAAATCTGCCCAACCCGGACTGACGGCTTTTCCTTGGTTTAATTTTCCTGATTTAAAACCTTTGGAAGAATGGGCAGTATAAAACAGTTGACCTGTTGGAGTGGCTAAGACATGAAAATAATCTTCAGCGGTTTGAGGTGGGACTTGATAACTGATATCAATTCCTGAAATAGATTCCCCCGTAATAACTGTTCGGATAGGCGAAAAATCACCTTTAGCAAATACAAACCAACGTTCTGTTGCTTGGGGTGTAGTAGCTTGCAGTTGAACAACTGGATTATTTAATTGTTGCGATGCGGTTGTCGGTTGGTTATCACGGTTGAGGATAAAATCTGGCCAGAAATCAACTAATTCAACGGTGAGATTATCTTGAGGAATTTTACGGGATTTTTTGTTAGAAACAAGAGTATCGGCAACATCGATATCAATTGTTTCGTTTGCTGTTGTAACTTCAACAGTTCCCCAAGGATGACTATTATTTTCAACTGGTGGAGTTAACAGTTTTTGTAGTTGGTTATCATCTTCAACAGCAATAATTTCTAATTCTGCTGGCCCCACAGGAACTTTAGCATAAGCCACCGGGGCTACCCCTAACCATCGTTCCAAAGTTTGCCCCATCCGTTGACTACTTAAGCGTAATTTCACCGCTGGGTTATTAACTGTTGCTTCGTCCGTAAATGAAACGGTTTTAATCGTATTCTCGCTGTAACCAACAATCGATAAATTCCCAACTGTACGCGGATAAACGGAACCATCCGACTTAATAAATAGGTCTTGATGTTCCACAGAACCCTCTGCATTCATCACATCTAATAATTCGCCTTCGACCCGAATTTGACTGCTGGGAGGGCTGTCGGTTCGGAGTAATAACATCCCTTCTACCCCTAAATGAATCACGGCCGCCGACCCGGCTATGATGACAATTAAGCCTAAATGAGTTAGGGCAAAACCCACCTTTCGCGCCCCTCGCCAGGGGTAACGACTGAGGGCAGAAATCCCTAAATTGAGGGCAAGCAGAAACATTAATCCGCCAAACCAAGGACTTTTATATACCGTTTGTTGAACAGTACTAGAACCTACTTGAGATTCGTAAAAGGTTGCCCAGATTAATATTCCAATAATCCCACTCAGCAGCGGGACTGCAAATTTAATCGAACCTAAAAACCGAATCATCCGTTCAGACATGGGAAGAGGAACGTATTGCAAAATAAATTTGATGAGATAATTTACCTCGGATCATATCATAAGGGCTTTGTTCATTTTTTTTGTATTCTAATTTACCGTTCTCAGAAGAAAAAACTGAATTTTACTAACTTCCTCTACTCTAGTCTATGTTTGTTTTACATAAAACAAATGCACTAATATCATTCTCAAAACAATTTTGTTATTTTTGATACAAAAAGCTAAATAGAATCCTGGCATGATTGCTCTGAAAAAGATCTATAGAGTAAGACTGCAAAAATGAAAGGGGTTAGATTGATGAGGATTAATCTGAAAACTGATTAAGTAGAAAGACTGATTATTACATCTCTATAGCTTTCATTAAGATGACAGTTACTTGAAAATAAAACAATCAATTTTTGGCACAGTTTAGCTAACTCATGAAGCTGTACTGTTTGCTGATAGTTTTATGGCTCAGATTTTTTCTTCTATTGGAATAGACCAGAGAGTTGATTGATTCAATTCACTGAATCACTTATATTGACTAGCTGAAATATTATAAGGTAGGTTGTAAATGTCATTAAAAGTAGAAACACTAGAACAAAGCTTTGAGAAAGTAAAACCTCATGCGGATGACTTTGTCAATGGCTTCTATGATAATTTATTTACTCAAAGTCCGGAAGCTAAACCCTTGTTTTCCCATACCAATATGGCAAAACAGAAGAAAATGTTACTCAGTTCTTTGGTCTTTGTTGTTGAAAATCTCCGTAACCCCAATGCTTTATCAGAAGCTTTAAACGGTTTAGGTGCGCGTCATGTCAAGTATGGTGCATTACCGGCACATTATCCCCTAGTAGGAAATGCTTTACTGACCACATTTGAGCAATTTTTGCAAGCAGATTGGACTCCGGAAACAAAGCAAGCTTGGGTAGAAGCCTATGGTGCAATTACTGAGTTGATGTTAGAGGGAGCAGATTATTCAGAGGAAGAAGTTCAATTAAAATCAGATGCTACGCCTGAAAATCCTGTAGAATTGTTAGAGAACAGCTTTGCTAAAGTTAAGCCACAAGCTGGGGAATTTGCTCAGCAATTTTATCATAACTTATTTACAATGTATCCGGAAGCAAAGCCCTTGTTTACAACAACGGATATGAAAGAACAGCAGAAAAAACTGTTAGCTTCTCTTGTATTTGTGGTAGAAAACTTACGCAAGCCTAATGCATTAGAGGGTGCGCTAAAAGGATTAGGAGCAAAACACGTTCAATATGGTGCATTACCAGAACATTATCCCTTAGTAGGAAATGCCTTACTGACCACATTTGAGCAATTTTTACAAGCAGATTGGACTCCCGAAACAAAGCAAGCTTGGGTGAATGCTTATGGTGATATCACCAAAATTATGTTATCGGGTGCGGATTATTCAGAAGACGTGGTGAAACTAGAAGGGGCTTCGACAAACCCCAATGCACCGGGTAAACAAATGGTTCCCATTCCTGATGAATCTCCTGAAAGTTCAATCAACTGGCCGTTATTTGGCGGCGTATTTAGTGGGGCTAGCATCTTAGCTATTCTTCTGTTGCTACTCTAGAAAAGAATCATGGTAAGCCCTAGAAACTCCCGTTTCAAATTGGGAAAATGGTTACAGTCGGGTTTTGTGATTATTGGGGTCGGCGTAATTTTAGCGCTGTGGCTAGGTTCAGCTTTTGCCTTCGATTACCGCACCGTTTTCTTACCGGGTGAAACCTCAGTCGGTCATACTTTAGTTGAATCGAGTTGTAGTTCTTGTCACGAAGGATTTAAGCCGGTTTCTAATGAGACTTGTAACCGTTGTCATCAGGCGGAATTGGCGAAAGATGTTCATGGCCCTAAAAAGTTTCGTGACCCTCGCTGGGCTGATTTATTAACTCAGCTAGATGTATTAACTTGTACGGCTTGCCATGAAGAACACGTTCATATGTTTGGTCGTGGCGTTCACTTAAAACCCGACCTTTGTATGGCCTGTCATCAAGGCATTATTGAAGGAGATTTAGCCAGTCATAATGGTTTTTCTGCAGAGGGTTGTTGGACAGCGGGCTGTCATAACTTCCATGACCATCGCTCAATTTCAACAGGGTTTTTGCGGGAAAATCTGGGTCAACCTCCTATGTTACCGCAGCCTGAATTACCACAACTTGAAGTCACTCAAACTCTCAAAGTTGCACCTCAACCTGATTTAAATCAGGAATTTTTAGGAGGTGCATCATGAAAAAGATTCTTACAATTTTCATGGTTGTGGTTACATTATTAGCAGTTAATAGTTATACTGTTCGCTCTCAAACTGTTGAACCTGTTGAATTACAAGAAATTAATCAACAATGGCAAAATAGCGCCCATGCTTTAGCAGAGGTTAACTGTTCAAGCTGTCATCTTGAGTCAGAAACGAACAAATTTATTGCTCAACCGACTGCCGAAAGTTGTCGCAGTTGTCATGAAGAACACGTTGAGACTTTTTTACTAGGAAAACATGGTATTCGCACTTTAGAAGGCCTATCTCCTTTAACGCCTAAAATGGCAGATTTGCCGATGAAAGACTCAGCAAAAAATAAACAGATGAACTGTAATACCTGTCATGATGTTCATACTGTGAATACCTATGTTGCAGCAGTTGATTCTTGTTTGAGTTGTCACAATGATACTCATTCCTTAAACTACAAAAATTCTCAACACGCTCAACTGTTTGCCCAGGAAGGAAATCTGCCGCGACCTTCGTCTGAGTCCGTCACTTGTTCAACTTGTCACCTGCCACGGCAGCAACATAATGACACTGTTTTTGTCAACCATAATAATACTTATACCTTGTTGCCCCGTGACCGCATGGTTAAGGAAGTTTGTATCAATTGTCACGGCGTAGAGTATGCCTATGAGAGTATCTTTGATCATGCATTAGTTGAAAATAACTTTGCAGCGGCTCCCACTCAAGAAATGGAAACCTTTGAGATGATACGAGCCTTAGAAGAGCAGCGTTCAGGTTCTAAACAGCCTCAAACTCAAACCACTCAAACCCAACAACAACCGCCGGGCAAGCCTTTAAATGAAATGGCAGAAGTAGAGCTATTTCAAATTCAAGACGCGCTGTATAATGCGGGGTTTGATGTTGATGTTGATGGATTCTATGGGCAAGGAACTGAAGCCGCTTTGCAAGAATTTCAACAGCAAAATAAAATTAATGAAGGAGGTAAAGTGGGTGTAAAAACCCGTAGAGCATTAGAACTACAATAATAATTTTTGCTCGGGTTGGGTGGGTTAGGGAAAATTTTAGAAATGAGCTGTGAACCCTAAAATAGATATGAAAATTATCCATTTTCACAGTATCATAATTGCTCGATCATTGGATTAATACTCAAGAGAGGAGACACACATTTATGTTGACATTTCAGGGTTGGATGAAAGGATTAAAAACTAAATTCATCGCATTAATTTCATTAGCACTTGCCGTTTGTTTGACGGCTGTCGCTTGTTCCGGTGGTTCTCAACAAGCCCAAACTTCAACAACAACAGCAAACGCTGGAATTGCACCAGAAATTGTAGTTGATTACATTCATACCGTGTTACTGGCTGATAGAACGGCTTATACAAAACACGTTGTTAACCGCTTACAAACTTTAGAAGGAAAAGTTAAAGAGGATGGAGTTGTCCCAGCAGAAGCAACCGAAACTTGGCAAGAAGCTGGAGGGATTCCATTACCGGCACAAATGTTCCGGTTAGGGTCAGAAATTGCCTCAGAAAATGGTGTGTTTACTTATAACTTAATTTCCCCATGGAATATTAATGATAACCAAGCACCAAAATCTGAATTTGAACAAAATGCTATGCAGCAAGTTGTCGAAACAGGCGAACCCTATAAAGCTTATCAAGAAGTGGGAGGACAAACCTATTTCTCTGCACTTTATCCTGATAAAGCGGTTGCCGAAGCCTGTATTACTTGTCATAATACTCACCCGGTTCACCTAGAACGTTATCCGGATAAACAGTTCGAGATGAATGAGGTGATGGGAGGCGTTATGATTAACCTTCCGGTCGATCAAACCTAACTCATTTAAAGAATAAGGGGGATTTTTATTGAGAATCCTCCTGTTTTTAATTAACTGTTTCACTCAAATTTAATCTGACTTTCTATAACGTTTTTTTTTCTGCTTACGAGAACTATATGATTAAACCCACGTTCTCAACTTTAATGATTCTGACCTTTATTGTGGTCTTTCTTCTGCTGCCTTTTGCCTTAAGTCCTCTCTATATTCAAGCTTTACGAGATCAAGCTTTTGAATTACATTTACTTCTACAGGGCAATATTTATAAGCAGATTACTGGCTATTCATCTTTAGTATTTGTCATTATAGAAATGATTTTTACTTTAAGAAAACGAGGAAGAGGATGGAAACTACCCTTGAAAATTAAGGGTACGATGCAGTTTTGGAGAACACTTCATATCTTCCTCGGTGTAGGATTATTAGCAACAACATTAATTCATACCGTTGGAGTGACTGGGTTAAACTTTAATGCTATTTTTCTCTGGGTATTTTTTGGCGTGACTTTATCGGCTCTAATGGGTGTTCTCGCTGAAACTGGGATTTTAGAATCTCCTCAAAGATACTTTGGTAAACATCCTAGAAAAAATGGTTCTTATTCCAAGACTTTAACCAAAGGAGAACTGATTCGAGGCTTAAGAAAAGTTTGGTTAACCACTCATATTCTACTAGTCAGTGCTTTTTTAGTCATGTTAGGGTTTCATATTTTCCTGACTTATTACTATGCATAAAGGAATAAAAAGATTATGAAATTTTCATTGTATGGAATCATTGCTATTCTGATTAGTTTGATAGCGGGTACAATTGTAGTCACACAGCCCGATGTATCGGCTCAAAGTGCAATTTCCATTACTGGGCTGGCAACATTACAACAAATGGCACAGGATTCTGTTCCTTATACTGTGGCTGTTGCCGATTATAAACCTATTTTTTTAGAGTTTTATGCCAACTGGTGTACAACCTGTCAATCTATGGCTCCTATTATTAGTCAATTACATCAAAACTATGGTGAGGCAGTGGATTTTGTCATGGTTAATATTGACGATCCCCAATATACAAAAATCCTTCAACAATATCAAGTTACGGGTGTTCCTCAAATTACTATTTTAGATTCTTATCATCAGGTAAACTGGAGTGAAGTGGGCAAAATTCCAGCCTCTATTTTAAACTCTGTTGTCAACAACTTGTCATCTACTTAAAAAAGAGTCAAATTTATGGCTTTAAATATTGAACGATTAGAATCCAGCTTTGATAAAATTAGACCACGAGCACTTGAATTTTCAGCCAGCTTTTATCAATCTTTGTTTGAGCATTATCCACAACTCAAAAAAATGTTTAAGCAAGTCGATCGAGCAGCAATGGAAAAGAAATTGATTGCATCGCTGGCATTAATTGTAGAAAATTTAAGAAATCCAGAAGAGTTAACCCATGCACTCAAAAGTCTAGGCGCACGTCACGCCCAAATCGGTACAGTACCCGAGCATTATCCCATGATTGGGGAGATCTTAATCCATACTTTTTCACAATATTTAGGAACATATTGGACACCAGAATTAGCAGCAGCTTGGCTGGATGCTTATAATTTAATTGCAGCGCTGATGTTATCGGGTGCTGAAACACCAGAGGAGTTCCTCAATGGAGAACTGACCTTTTATGAATGGTTAGACCTATATGGTGAGTCAAGCTCTAAGGTACGCAAGATGATTGCTTCTGAGACACATTTTCACTATCGGACATAAAGTAATATATTATTTATCTTTAGTCTTAGTGTTTCAACACCAAAATAGATGACGCTTTTAACTCCATCACAGGTGCTATCTTCTGTTCAACGGGGAGACTCTCTCAACCTTGCTGAACTGAGTCACGTTGATTTACAGCATAGTTTTCTCGACCAGGCTCAGTTTGTAGAAGCTTATTTACGGCGAGCCAACTTATCCGGTGCTTCCTGTCAAGAAGCTAATTTTACATCAGCACAGCTAATATGGGCTAATTTAACGGAAACTGTTTTAATTCGGGCTCAGCTCTCTTTTGCGAGCTTAAATAACGCGAATCTTAGCAGCGCAAATCTAAGAGAGGCACAAGGGATTAAAGCACAGTTTTATGAAGCCTGCTTAGATGATATTGATGCAACTTTAGCTAACTTAGAAGAGGCTGATTTACGTAAAGTTAAAGGGAATTGCTCTAATTTTACCAGCGCAAATTTAAAACTAGCCAATTTTAGTGGTGCTTACTTATCTCAGGCCAATTTTAGTAGTGCAAACTTGTGTCGTACTAATTTAAGAAATGCTCAGCTCATTCAAACAAATTTAATTCAAGCCAATTTAGAACAGGCTGATTTATTAGCCGCTTGTGTAAAGGAATCTGACTTGAGTCAGGCTGATTTAATTGCAGCCAGTCTTGAGGCGATTCAATTAACAGATGTGACGCTTCAACAAGCTGATTTATCAGAAGCTTCTCTGAAACTCGCAATTCTTAATCAGGTGAATTTAACGAAAGCTTCCCTGTTTTCTGCTAACTTAGAAGGAGCAATATTCACCAATGTAGATTTGACTGGAGCTAATTTACAGTATGCTAACTTAGAACGAACAATTTGGGATAAAGTTGATTTTTCTAATTGTCAAGTTGAGGATGCCGTGTTCACAGATGCTCAAGGTTTAACACCTCAGCAAATTGAACAGCTTCAGCAAGGCGGTGCTTTAAATGTACCCAATTGAGTTGAATATGTTCTATTAATCGTTGCTGATGGAGATCTTCTATAGAACCCCTAAGTGGATCTCCGTTGAAATGTTTACCCACGCGATCGCCCCTTTGGGAAGTTGGCTGTCTTGACGGGTTGGCTATCGCCCAAACATTTCCTGAGATTGCATAGAATCAACTATTTGTCAAGTCTCCCCACAAAGCTTGATTGAAGATCGGGTAAAATTCATTCATTTGCAACAATGAGATTGAGGTAAAATTTCAAAAGATTCTCGGAAAGTTGGCGATCGCCAAACATTTTCCGTTACGATTTTTCTAGGTTTGAGGACAGTAAAATTTAATATAGCCGTACACCCCCGTAGATTATTAGAATACCATAAAGCCTGAAACTCGGAAAGTTGGCTGTCTTTACGGGTTGGCTGTCTTGACGGGTTGGCTGTCGCCAAACATTTTCCGTCACGCCAAACATTTCCCGTCTCGCCAAACATTTTCCTTAACGCAATCCCATTGCTTATTAGAAATAATTCTCAATCTAAAATTCTCGAAATTTGAGGTATTAATATAAATTTCAAAATAAAAAGACAAAATTCATAACTTAAAATTATTAAATTCAATGAGTCTGGCATTTTGATGGATTATACTGTATATCCGAAGATCTGATAAGGGTTTTATAGAAGATCTCTAATTTTAGAATGTCTGTGCTGATTGAATTGCTATCAGATATAATAAAATATTCATGAAATCACCGATATTCATGCATAATATGGAACGTTCAAAATTTATCGCTTATTTAACTGGAGTTATTTCTGTTATTTTAGCCCTGGCTTATTTAATATTAGTTTCTGTACTCGACTTCCGAGGTGAGATGATTCCAGCCCCGACTGACTCGATGATGATGTTAGGATTTAATATCGGTTATTTTAACTAAGATTCAGAAGCTAGGGAATAGCAGGCTTGAGACTAGCTTCTGATAGCAGAATAAAAACAGCATTAATTACATCAACTTAATGGCTTTATTCATGTGATAAGCAATTAATAATTGAGTCAATGCTAGGGGGTAACTTTGTAAGGTTTCTCCGGTGGTTCCCACAAGTTTTCCCAGTTCTGAATTTCCCTCTGTACTGCAAAACGTCTTTAAATGAGGGATTTCATTACACAGTATTTTTTCTAAGTCATTAACCTGCTTCAAAGTGGCATGGCTATCAATTTCTAATACATCAACCGGTTTCCCCATATCTCGCGCCAGTCCTAAACGCACAGCCGTTAACGGATGATGACCTTCATCTCCTAAAATTTCGATAAAGTCTGGATGAGGAATGGTGGGACGCAGCACTAACTTCACATTTAAATCCGACCCATTTTCATTATTATCTGGGGGATAAAATGTTACAATCACATCCGCCCATTTGCGTTGGGGACGAATAAATTGTTCTGAGTCGGGTTCCCGTTTTTGTAATGCTTGAATGACTTGTTCTTCTGAATATCCACGCTTGAGAGTATCTCGTTTCACTTTCCACTGGGCGCGTAACGATTCAGGGGGTGCAAGATAGACTTTAACATCATAACAATCCCGTGCGCCTCGCGTCGAATAGCCCAGTAATCCTTCAACAATGACAAAACGACTGGGTTTAATGTATTCAGGGGGGTCAAAAGCGCCCGTATCGTGATTATAAATCGGTTTGAGGATGGGTTGTCCGGTTCGCAACAATGTCAGATGCTGCTGCATAATATCGAGATAATTACAATCCGGATTTAACGCAGTAATACCTAGTTCGGCTCGTTGTTTGCGGTCATAACGGTGATAATCGTCTGTACAGATGACTGTAACATTTTCAGTGCCTAAAACTTGAGCAATTCCTCGGGTTAAGGTAGTTTTCCCGGCTGCACTATCCCCCACAATTCCTAGAATAATTGGACGATGACTCATCTGTTTCCCTTGAGACGACAGTATTGTGTGTAGCTATTTTAGAGTGAATTGCCCTCCAGGACAAGTAACAAAATCAACGGAAATTTTTAATCCAAGAGTTTAGGAATTCTATCTGATTAATGACATATATAAAAGTATCTAGAAATAGGAAGCTGAGAACTGTGCTCAAAGTTACATAATTTTGATTTTTTTTTCAGATTATTGACATAAAATTAATTTTTGTAATAAATCATACATAAGAATGGAATTGTCGAATAAAAATACATAATTTTTTAAAGATTATCACCCCGAAAACAACCTTTTTAACATGATTTGTATTGCAGTTGATATTGTTTAGTATATTTAATTAAATTCTAGGAATTAATAGAGAAAATAACCTTGCCATGTAAACTATTTTGTAAAGACTTGATTAAATCCCTCAAAAGTCCTTGCAATCAGCAGTACGAAATCGTTATATTGCAATCAAGCTCCCATATAAGCTGTTGCTTGAGTGATATTTTTTTAGAATAAATCCAATAAGCCCTGCCTAAAAATCTGAAGAATTACCTCTAGATTTATTAGGTATTTAATCAAAAATAGTCTAAATAAGGGTGTATTTAATCTGATGATTCACAGATACTTAAAGCCTAAAAAAATTCATAACACCCTCACCCAAATAGAAACCTGGATGCACTCATTCAACCATCGACCACAGAATGCACTACAAAGGAAATTATCAATGAGAGTATTAGTTTGGGGTTTAAATCATGCTGGTGTAACAATGGCAGTTGGTTTAGCTCAGTTAGGTCATGAAGTGATTGCCATTGACTCTGATATAGACCGAGTCCAAGCCTTTAATCTGGGGCAAAGTTGGGTACAAGAACCCGAACTGGCTGACAAACTGCGCCAAGGTTTAGCCAATCATCAACTTAAAGCTATTTCGAGGGGTACACAATACGTATCCTGGGCAGATGTGTCCTTAATGTGTATCCATCCTGCTAATGCACCGGATGGTTCGCCTGAACTACGTGAGATTAAAGAGATTATTGCCCAAATTGGATCGGGTTTAAAATCGACAGAAATCTACCATGTGGTTGTTGTCCGCAGTGGTGTATTTCCAGGAATTAGCCGAAATGTGCTGCTGCCTCTACTCGAAAGATATTCGGGTAAACGAGTTTGTCAAGATTTTGGCTTTGCGATCAATCCTGAATTTATTCGTAAGTCTACGGCAATTGCGGACTTTTATCAACCGCCCTATACCATTATTGGGGAACTACAGTCCCGCTGCGGTGATATTGTTGCCTCGTTGTATGAGGGAGTGGATGCACCTATTTATCGTATTTCCCTCGAAGAAGCTGAATTAATTAAAATGGTGAATACGACTTTCCATGCTTTAAAAGTGGGATTTGCTAACGAAATTGGTCGTTTATGTGATTCCCTTGCCATAGATAGTCATACTATCATGGATTTAATTTGTAGTGATACTCGTCTGAATGCATCTGGGGCCTATCTACAGCCTGGGTTTGCCTTCGGGGGAGCTTCTTTACTTCGAGATTTGCGTTCAATTAATTGCTATGCCTGTCGTCTTGGTATTAAACTACCCATTCTAGATTCAATTTTACCCAGCAATCAGTTTCAGATAGAATCAACCCACACAAAAATTTATACTTTAGGAGTGAAGCGCATTACGATTTTAGGGGCGAGTTTTAAACCTCATTGTGGTGATGTCTATGAGTCCTCAGTCATTCCTTTAATTCAAAAATTGTGGCAAGAAGGATTTGAACTGGCTGTTTATGACCCTGATGTTCAATTGCATCAAATTAGTTCAGAGACTCAACAGTATCTTGAACGTCATCTTCCCCAAGCCTCACAGATTTTTAAGTCTTCTATGGAAGAAGCTTTGCATGACTGTGAGACAGTGGTTATCACTCAAAATCGACCTGAATTTCGAGCAGTTGAAGCTAGTGTTCCCCCCAGCTTACCTGTGATTAGTTTAGTGAGGCTGGAAACTTCATCAGATGTATTGGTAGAAACCCTAGGGGAATATTCTTTCTCATCTCCACCGACTCCAATCCAGACATTTTCTCATGAAAGTGTACTGGCTTAGAAAAAATTACAAATTTTTGAAAAAATAACTGACCTTGCGTTACATTAAAATTGATAGCAAAATTTTGATGGCAAGGGTCAGGATTTTTAAATGAGGAAAAGTCACTTTACACCAATTTTGCAGAGGGGTTAGCTATTCAATCTGCTAGAGCAATTTAACCTTGTTAATAAAAGTTTATCTAAAATTAAACTCACTTTATTTTTTATTGAAAATCAGACAGATTTTAATCATTAAAAAATACAAGTATATTATCAAGTAATAGAAAAATTAATTGATAAGAATATTAGATATTATATCATTTATAACATTGATTTTGATACCAATGAAAGTAAACCAGACCGAAGATGAATTAAAGATAGCCATACTGTGTGTAGATGATGATCCGATTATTTTAGTGAGCTTAACTGAACAACTAAAACGCTATTTCTACCCACAGTATTTGATTGAAGAAGCCGAGAGCGGAGAAGTTGCTTTAGATATTATAGCTGGGTTACAAGCCCAAAACATTGAAATCGCTTTAGTAATTGCAGATCAAATCATGCCCGGAATAAAAGGGGATGAATTATTAATCAAAATACATTCTTTTTATCCCCGAGTTTTAACAATAATGTTAACCGGGCAAGCCAGCGCAACTGCCGTCGGAAATGCAGTGAATGCAGCTAATTTATATCGTTATCTGACTAAGCCTTGGGAGGAAGTTGATCTAATTTTAACCGTTAAAGAAGCCCTCAAACGTTATACCTGTACTCAAGCTTTAGAAGAGAAAAACCAAGCCCTACAACAGTTAACCACTTCCTTAGAGCAAAAAGTCACTGAAAGAACCCAAGAACTGACTCAAATTAATGTAGTACTTCAACAAGAAATTAAAGAGCGACATCAGATTGAAGCACAACTCAAATCCTCTCTGAATGAAAAAGAAATATTACTGAAAGAAATTCATCATCGCGTTAAAAACAATCTACAAATTGTCTCTAGCTTGTTAGATTTTCAAGCGGCTACTGTTGAAGATACCAAAATTATCGATATATTAGCCGATAGTCAAAACCGAATTCAAAGTATGGCTTTGATTCACGAGCACCTTTATCAAGCTCAGAATTTAGCACAAGTTCAATTTGATCAATATATTAATCGATTGGTGAGCCATCTCTGTTGGACATTTGATGAACGAATCGGTCAGATTACACCGAGTATTCAAGTCAATCCGATTCAACTCAACTTAGAAACAGCAATTCCTTGTGGGTTAGTGGTTAATGAACTCGTGACCAATGCTTTTAAACACGCTTTCCCAAACGGTCAGTTAGGTACCGTTGAAGTGCATTTTTATCAAGATCCCCAAGACAAGTTAAATCTAGCGATCTCAGATAACGGTATTGGCATTGACCCAAAAATTGACCTCAATAATTGCGATCGCTTAGGTTTAAGACTGGTTAAAATTTTAGCTCGACAGTTAAATGCAACGGTTCAGTTTGAGACCCATTCAGGTACCACGGTGAAACTGGCTTTTACTCCATTGAAGTATAACCCTCGATTTTAGGGAATAATTTTATATAGATAGCCGTTCACAACGATGGCAAAAGTTGTAGTCGGGTTCGATCTGTTGTGGATCATTCAATTCACTTTTTCATTCAGGATTGCTATCAATAGCGCTAAAAATCCTATACTCGAGCTAGTCTCATGTCTGTTAAACCGGGTCTCAAATCAACTCAACTCTCACTGTATTGGATTCTAATGCTAGTTTTTGGAGTTCAACTTCTGGCAGCAGTGGGGGTTGTCGGTTGGCTATCGTTTCGCAATGGACAAAAAGCCGTCCAACAAATGGCAAAACAGCTCAGTCTGTCTGTCAGCCATGAAATTGAACATCATTTAGAATACTATTTAGACCAACCCCATCAATTATTACAAATTAAAGCCTCAGCGGTTAAAAGCGGTACTTTAGATCTCAGCAACCCGGATCAACTTCAACAAGACTTTTGGTCTCTGCTGCAAACCCAAAACACCATTAATCATATCTTTTTTCAAACCCCTCAAGGCGATCGCATCAGTGTTCAACGACAACAGATACAACCCCAAACTCTATCGCAACAATACCCAAAATCCACTGTCTCAACTGCGCTGAAGCCCTTGTCTCAAGCGACTTGGAGTTCTGTTTATCAAAATGTGAATGCCTCTACCCCCGCTATCGATGCCCTGATTCCCTTGTTTAATGCTGACCATGATTTTGTTGGAGTAATGGGGATTGAAGTGCACTTGTCTCAACTGAGTCAATTTCTACAGGAGTTACAACTGACCCCTTCGGCTGAAGCCTTTATTTTAGATCGTACTGGCACACCCATTGCCAATTCTAACGTTAATCTTGATTCTCATCCCTTAATTTTACAGCAGGCAATCGGACATTTAAATCAACAATTAGGTTCGTTGCAACAGATCGACCGACCCTACTATTGCCAGTTCTATTTTCAAGAAAAACAACAACTGCTTCATATCTTACCCTTCCAAGACGCCTATGGTCTCGACTGGTTAGTCATGGTCGTCATCCCGAGCACAGACTTTACTGACTCCCTACAGCAACAAACTCGGCTGACTGTATTACTGTGTGGCATCACCCTGGCTTTAATCTGTGGTTCAACTATTTTAACCGCCCGTTGGATCTCGGCCCCTCTACAACGTTTGAGTTGGGCAGCAGCAGCAATGGTGAGAGATCAACCCATACCTGAGTTTGAGCCAGTCGGAATTAAAGAACTCAATCTGTTAGGAAACTGCTTTAACCAAATGGTACAACAGGTGAGGCAAACCCATGATAGCTTGGTGGATCGGGTGTCGGAGCGAACTCAACAGCTTCAAGCCTCCCATCAACAGTTTGCGATTGTGTTTCGCCATTCTCCAGTTGCCATGTCCATCAGTCGGATTACAGATGGCTGTATGATCGATGTGAATGAAGCCTTTATTGAGAGCTTAGGGTACAGTCGAGAGCAAGTGATTGGCAACACCAGTACCACTTTAGAGATTTGGGTCGATCCACAATATCGTCAGCAGTTAGTTAAACAGATACAACAACAAGGAGTAATTGCTCATCATCAAACCCAACTCCGGGCAAAATCTGGAGAAATCATTGATGTTGAGATGTTTGGTTCTTTAATCGACATCAACGATCAAACCTATTTACTGCTAGCCGGTTCAGATATAACCCAGCGTCGGCGGGGAGATACAGAACGGGATCTTTATGAATGTCGTTTGCAAATGCAGCAAATTGTGATGATGGAGTTATCCAAATCTACTGAAATATACATCGGAGATCTTAAAGCTGCTTTGCAAAAGCTGACGATGATGATTGCTCATCTGTTAGATGTGGATCGAGTCAGTATTTGGTTTTACAATGATCAGGGCGATTTATTACGCTGTGGGAATTTATATCAACTGGATTCTCGCCAACATTCCTGGGGTGAAGAATTATTGAAAGCAGATGCACCGAATTATTTTAAAGCGATCGCGGCCAGTTCTTTAATTGTGGGGGACAATGTTGAAACTGAGCCTCATTTGCAAGACTTGTTACCCTTTCATCTCAAACCGTTAGGGATCACAGCCCGTTTAGATGTAGGGATTTGCTCAGAGGGAAAAACCGTTGGAATTTTAAGTTTAGAACAGATTAACCGTCCTCGCCAATGGCTGATTGAAGAACAAAACTTTGCAGCTTATTTTGCCCATCTGATTGCCTTAGCAATTGAAGCGCGGGATCACGCCCAGGCAGAAGCCGCTTTACGTGCCAGTGAACAACGGTTTCGCCAACTGGCTGAAAATATTGAAAATGTCTTCTGGATGCTCGATCCCCATACTCAGCAAATTCTGTATATTTCTCCGGCTTACGAAAAAATTTGGGGTCGTTCTTGTGAGGAATTATATAACTGTCAAACTGCATTTCTAGAAGCGATTCATCCTGACGACCGACCCTTGATGATTGATGCCATGACTCAAGATGGCGATCGACAACAAGAAACTGAATATCGTATTGTCCGACCGGATGGAGAGATTCGCTGGCTCCGAGATCGAGCATTTCCAGTTTATAATGAGTCCGGAGAACTCTATCGAGTGGCAGGGATTGCCGAAGATGTCACCCGAGATAAACAAGCCGCAGAGGCTTTGCATCAGAGTCAGGAACGGTTGCAACTGGCCCTAGAAGGCTCAGAGAATGGGTTGTGGGATTGGCACCTGGAGACCGGAGAACTGTATATTAGTCCCCAAGCGATTCAGATGTTAGGGTATGAAGTGACGGATTTTACCGGGAATTTCGCCCAATGGCAGGAGATGATTCATCCCGAAGATCGACCTTGGGTATTGCAACGCCTCGAGGATCATTTGGCAGATAGTTCTTGTCCTTATGCTTTTGATTATCGATTGCGAACTCGGTCTGGACAATGGAAGTGGATTGCCAATTACGGTAAGGTGGTTGAGCGAGATTCCCAAGGAAATCCAGTGCGAATTACAGGGGTACAGCAAGATATTACTGAACGCAAGAAAGCTGAAGAAAAGTTACAAATCTCTTTACGAGAAAAAGAGGTTTTATTACGCGAGATTCATCATCGTGTAAAAAATAATCTTCATATTATTTCCAGTTTGCTTGATTTGCAGTCAGACACTTTAGAAAATGAAGAATTAATTGAAATATTTGCAGATAGCCAAAACCGGATTCGGAGCATGGCATTAATTCATGAGCAATTGTATCAATCCCCGGATTTAGGACAAGTTGAATTCGGAGAATACATTCATCGATTAATGAGTAATTTATTCTTTTCTTTAGGGGACGATCTCAGTGGGGTTAAGCCAGTGATTGAGGTAGAGTCGATTTATATCAATCTAGAAACGGCAATTCCTTGTGGCTTATTGATTAATGAACTTGTAACAAATGCTTTCAAGCACGCTTTTCCCAACGATCGTCCGGGAGAGGTTTATGTTCAGTTTAAGCAATGCAAAAAAAAATTAAAACTGACTATTTTTGATGATGGAGTAGGGATTCCAATAGAGATTAATTGGCATAATTATTCATCTCTGGGACTCCGGTTAGTTAAAATTTTATCTCAGCAATTAAAAGCTGAAGTTAAAACTGACTTTAGTCAAGGGACTTACTTTCAATTTATTTTCTCACCCTTAGAATATCAGCGGCGTTTCTAAGTTGTTATAAATTTTGTTATATTAGTTCATATAAAGTTGATGTGATTTGAGTCAATCGTGAATCGGCTCACTTTTAGAGTGGACTTGGGTATACTATAAAACATTCAGCTATTCTGACTAAAACTGAGAATAAATAGAGGACAAATTATTGTAAGCAAAATTTATTGAAGATTTTTATTAATTTTATGGAAAAAAGGGAAAACTATAAACAGATAAAATATACAGAGGTTCACAACCGTCATTTAAAGTTGTTAATCCATCCGTCAGGAGTACATCCATAATTTTACCGATCAACTCCTTTAATATAGATGACTTATTATACCAATTTAATAACTCTCTTTAATTAGAATTTGAATCCTATTGAGCATTTCACTTTTTTTATGAGGTTATCAGTAATGAGTATTGTATCTGTCAGAGAAAAAGCCAAAATCATGATTGTTGAAGATGAACTCATTGTTGCAGAAAATCTAGCTCAAAATTTGCAACAGTTTGGCTACCAAGTCAGTGCACTGGTAGATTCAGGGGAAGATGCAGTTGAAAAAGCAATGAAAATTTTTCCAGATATAGTATTAATGGATATAATGCTATTAGGAGAAATGGATGGCATTGAAGCCGCCTCAAAAATTAATTCTCAGTTCAAAATTCCTATTATTTATATGACCGCTTATGCCGATAAAAAGACATTAGAAAGAGCGAAAAAAACGGAACCTTATGGTTATCTAGTCAAGCCATTTAAGCCCCAAGACCTGCAAACAACAATTGAAGTTGCACTCAAACGATACCAAGTTGAAAAACAAATTAACTTTTTTCATAATGAGCAACTCAATCAACTCAAGAAAAAGCTGGAATCGTTAATGCAAGAACAGCAAACTAATGTAGGACCAAATCTACTTAACTTAGAGAAACAAAGAAATTGCTTAGCAACTGATTTAAAGTTTGCAATAGAACGAGAAGAATTACAACTCTACTATCAACCTCAAGTTAATCTAAACACTGGAAATATCATGGGTGCTGAAGCACTTATACGTTGGTTTCATCCTGAAAAAGGACTCATTTCGCCGGCTTGCTTTATTCCAGTGGCAGAAGAAACAGGCTTAATTATTCAAATTGATGAATGGGTGTTTACAACAGCCTGCCAACAAATTAATTCTCTTCATCAAAGTGGATTTACATCTCTTAAAGTGGCTGTTAACTTATCAGGAGAACAATTTAAAACAGATAACCTCAATCAACGTTTACTCGAAATCCTCAATCAGGTTGATTTAACCCCTGAATTTATTGAAATTGAATTAACAGAAAGTACTTTAGTTCATGATATTGAATTAGGGATTCAAAACCTCCAAGGTTTAAAAGCATTAGGCATTACGGTTTCTGTGGATGATTTTGGTACTGGTTACTCCTCTTTAAGCTATTTAAAACACTTTGCATTCGATATTTTAAAAATTGATCGCTCTTTTATTCAAGAAATTAATCAAGATCGTAAGCAACAGGCGATTGTAAAAGCAATGATTTCAATGGCACACCAGCTCAACTTAACAGTCATTGCAGAAGGGGTAGAAACGGAAGCAGAGTTAAAATTTTTACAGCAAAATGGTTGTGATGCAGCTCAAGGATATTTCATCAGTAAACCCTTACCTTGGCAAAAATTTCAGCAATTTATTAAACAATCTCATATCCTTCCTCTTTCAAGTATAAAAACTTGAATAGATTTCAGTTGTAGATAGCTGCAAGTTGCACCCTGAACGAATATTAGTACAACTTACAACTTTAACAAATTATCTCTAAATAGAGTTTATTTTTTATTTAAAAACCTGTGCTAATAACTGAGTAGCATTCTCACCCCCTTTGCCTTTCACATAAGACAAAATAATCGGGACAAACTGATTCACCATTGTCGGATTTAAACCCAGTTTAGAAAAACCACCCGCCAACGCTGCAATATTACCAATTCCTCCTGGGGCACCCATGGCTGAAGCCAAACCCCCCAATGCACCCGCCATCCCACCGGCTTTTGGCGCAGCAGAAATCATATCACCAATTCCCGGAACATATTGGGCTACTTGAGAAAATTGATCCCCTTTAAGTTGATCTTGAGCCAATTGAAATAACAGTCCAGCACCGCCTTTGGCTTGTTTTTCTTCAACTCCAAGCTGACTGGTAATCACGTTAACAAGTTCTAACATAATTTTGACGAGAATAAAGGTTAACACGTACAACTTTTATCATGACGGATGCTGTTTAATGTAGTCAATTTATGACAATTATTGGCTCATGTTATGCAGGTTTGTGGCCTCATCATGATCGACTCATGCTTTAATAAATTCTTTAGAGTTGCCCCAGACCAGAAATGTCTTTACAGTAAAAAAATGTCAAACTGTTAGATGAAGTTGATCGAGTGGTCTAGGAATTCAACATGGCTGTCGGTAAAGATACAATTTTTGAACGCTTTCTCGCACCAATATTCCAACATTTGCTGATTGATGCTGAAGCGATGGATCGATTTTATCGTAGTATTGACTGGGAAAATACTTGCGATCGCCTAAAAAACCCCAATTTAATCTATCCTGAATATTATCAATCTCAAAATTTTCATGGCATCGAAGGGGGTTATCTCACCACTGGGGCTGCCGTATCCTATGACCCAGTGACTCAATATGTTTTACCCCCCAATGAAACTTGGGTCAGACAGGGGGTGATTAACGCGGTTAATAGCCAACCGAGGCGTATTCTTGACTTAGGCTGTGGCACGGGATCAACCACATTACTGTTAAAACAAGCGTTTGCCGCAGCAGAAGTGGTGGGTTTAGACTTATCTCCCTATATGTTGGCGGCAACGGAAGCTAAAGCAAAAACCGCTGGGTTGGAGATTCAGCTTGTCCACGGTAACGCCGAAAATACGGGCTTTGAGGAGGCTTCCTTTGATCTGGTTACTGCTTCTTTATTATTCCACGAAACCCCCCCAGAAGTGACCCAAACCATCCTCAAAGAAAGTTTTCGACTGCTAGCAACCGCAGGACAAGTCATTATCCTCGATGGTAACCAAAAAACCCTGCGCCAGGCAGAATGGTTGACACAGATTTTTGAAGAGCCTTATATTAAAGACTATGCTGCCGGGAGTTTAGACGCGATGCTGGGTGCAGCAGGCTTTGCAGCAGTACGAACAGAGGACTGGTGGGGAGTTCATCAAATTAGTTGCGGCGTTAAAGCGATCCCAAATCACCCCGTTAACGTTCATGATGACGCACCGGAGACAGAAACGTTTTCTGACTCACCTCAATTTGCGTAAAAAATAAATTTAATCGATACAATTGAGAGCGGATACTCCTGCCGTTATAATATTTAATGAATAGAAAAATATGTAAAAATTGTCAATTTTTATGGTTCTCAAAGCAGTTTTGTTTGATTTTAACGGTGTAATTATCGATGATGAACCGATTCACGAACAAATTTTAGAACAGTTATTATTAGAAGAAAATATTAGAGTGAAACCCCAGGAATTCCGAGAATATTGTTTAGGTCGGAGCGATCGCGCTTGTTTAACCAATCTGTTAACTCGTCAAGGTCGTGTAACGCCAGAAGACTATCTCCAGCAATTAATGAATCGTAAAGCAGAAGCCTACCGTAAACAGATAGAAGCCTTAGATCGGCTGCCCATTTATCGAGGAGTTAAAGATATTATTGACAAAGTAATTGTAGCAGAATTAAAGATGGCAATTGTCAGTGGTGCGGTTCGTTCTGAAGTTGAATTGGTATTAGAAAAAGCCGGACTAATTCAACACTTTTCTGTGATTATTGCAGGAGATGATATTGTGAAAAGTAAACCGGAACCAGATGGCTATTTACTGGCAATTGAACAGTTAAATCAAATGTATCCACACCTAGATTTAAAGCCAGATGAATGTCTCGTAATTGAAGATACTTTTGCTGGCATAGAAGCGGCTAAAAAAGCGGGTATTCCTGTTGTCGGAGTGGCTCATACTTATCCGTTTCATATGTTACAGCGCCTGGCGAATTGGTGTATCGATTATCTCTGGGAATTGGAATTAGACCGAGTCCGGCGGGTCTACCAAGCTGAACATTGAGTTGCTTTGTTGATAGTTTTGATCCTGAATAAGGGAATGATAAGATAAATTCTCTAAACTCCGATAGTTTATGGTTCAGGTAATTAAAGATTCTCCTTTACCCATTGACCAGAGAGTCAAAATCCCGTTGCGCTTACTGTTGATTGTGCCGTTTGTTTTGCAAATCTGTGCAGCCGTAGGACTTACAGGATATCTTTGCCTACGGAACGGACAAAAAGCGGTGGTCGATCTCGAAACTCAATTACAAAACGAAGTCAGCGATCGCATTGCTCAACATTTAGATAATTATCTTAAAATCCCTCATACCATCAATCAAATCAATGCCGATGCGGTAGAATTAGGCTTACTCAATTTACAAAATCTTAAAACCACAGGACATTACTTCTGGAAACAAATGCAGGGGTTTGATGTCGGTTATATTTACTATATGTTACCCACTGGGGAATATGCTGGGGCGGGATATTTTCTAGATTTAGAGAATGTTACTATTGACGAACTTTCCCCCCAAACCCAATGGAAATCTAATGCTTATAAAACCGATAGTCAAGGCAATCGGACTGAGTTAGCCGCCTCCTTCAGTGATTACGAACCGTTAACAGAAGCTGCTTACACTGAAGCTATTAAACAAGGCTCACCCATTTGGACTCATATTTATCAATGGGATAACTTCCCCAATATTTTATCTATTTCTGCCAGTTATCCCCTTTATAATCCTGCCAATCAACTCGAGGCAGTATTAGTTACAAATCTACGGCTTTCACAAATTAGTCAGTTTCTTCGCCAGTTACAAATTAGCCCCTTAGCCAGAACTTTTATTGTAGAAAAAAATGGTTTATTAGTGGCGAGTTCATCGACAGAAGAACCTTACAAAATGATAGAAGGTCAAGCGCAACGACTGGAAGCAATAGAGAGTAGTGATCCCTTAATTCAGGCAACAACAAAACAGTTGCAGCAAGATTTTGGTCAACTCCAATTGATCAATCGTAGTAAAATCATTCGGTTTACCCTCGAGGGTGAATCCCAGATGGTTCAAGTCACCCCTTGGCAGGATGAGTTAGGTTTAGATTGGTTGATTGTGGTCGCTGTACCAGAATCAGAGTTTATGGGGCAAATTAACACCAATACTCGGATTACAATTTTGTTATGTCTGGGTGCTTTAATGATCGCTATTTTACTCGGGATTAAAACCGCAAACTGGATTAGTCAACCCATTCTCCGCATCAGTCAAGCTTCCAAAGCGATTTCCAGTGGTAACCTTGACCAAAAAGTAATCGCCCCTAGAGTTAATGAGTTGGGAATTTTAGCCCAATCTTTCAACCAAATGGCACAGCAGTTGAGAGAGTCTTTTACAATCTTAGAAAAACGAGTAGAAGAACGTACTGCTGAATTAAAACAAGCCAAAGAAATTGCTGATACTGCCAACAAAGCTAAAAGTGAATTCTTGGCAAATATGAGTCACGAATTACGAACCCCCCTCAATGTCATTTTGGGTTTTACCCAATTATTACAGCGAGATCCTTCCCTGAAAAATGAACAACAAGAGAACTTAGGAATTATTAGTCGCAGTGGGGAACATTTGCTGTCTTTAATTGGGGATGTATTAGATCTTTCCAAAATTGAATCCGGAAAAACAACACTTGATGAAAATCCCTTTGATTTGTATGGCTTACTCGATACCCTAGAAGAGATGTTAGCCCTCAAAGCCGAGGTTAAAAAGTTGCAACTGATCTTTCAGCCCGCAGCAGATCTTCCTCAATATATCAATACTGATGAAAGCAAGTTACGCCAGGTTCTAATTAATTTAATTGGTAACGCCATTAAATTTACTGAAGAAGGTAAAATTATCCTCAGAGTTCAATCCATCTCAGAACCCAACAAGACTGACTCATCCCAAACCCTACGATTTGAAGTAGAAGATACAGGTTCTGGAATTGCCACTGATGAAATAGAGACCCTATTTGATGCTTTTGTCCAAACAGAAACTGGCCGTAAATCTCAAGAAGGAACGGGTTTAGGTTTACCCATTAGTCGTCAGTTTATCCAACTGATGGGGGGAGATATACAAGTCAAAAGTCAGGTCGGTTTAGGAAGCATTTTTGCCTTTACTATTCAATATAGTCTAGCTCAAGCGACAGATATTGAAGCACAACAACCCTGTTGCCAAGTTTTGGGTTTAGAATCAAATCAATCCGTTTATCGTATCCTGGCGGTTGATGATCGGTGGGAAAATCGTCAACTTCTACTAAAGTTACTCACACCATTAGGGTTTGAGGTGAAAGCCGCCGAAAACGGTCAGGAAGCCATAACAATTTGGCAAGCTTGGGAACCCCATTTAATTTTGATGGATATGCGGATGCCGATTCTAGATGGTTACGCCGCCACGAAGCAAATTAAGGCAACGACTCAAGGTCAAGCTACTGTCATTATTGCCTTGACGGCTAGCGCGTTTGAAGAAGAACGTTCTATTGTCTTATCAGCCGGTTGTAATGATTTTCTTCGCAAACCATTCCGAGAAGCCGTATTGCTTGAAAAAATTAGTCAACATTTAGGAGTTCGTTACCGCTATGCAGACTCTTCTCCGTCTTCGACTCATAAACCCAAAGCCAATTCTCCATCTAAAACGGATCAACTGAGGGTTGACCTGACCGTGATGCCACTAGAATGGAGAAAACAATTACACCAAGCCGCAGCAGAAGCCAATGAAGATTTAATTCTGCAACTGATCGAACAAATCCCTCAGCAATATATAGATTTAATCAGTGTTTTGAGCAATTTTGTAAATGAATTCTGTTTTAAACAAATCATTGACTTAACTGAATCTAGCTATGAATCTTAAACAAGAAATTAAAATACAAGGCACAATTTTAGTGGTTGACGATCTGTTGGAAAACTTACACTTACTCAACATGATTTTGACCCAGGAAGGCTACGAAGTTCGTAAGGCTAGAACTGGAAATATGGCATTAATGGTGACTGAAAATGTGCCGATAGATTTAATTATATTGGATATTAATATGCCAGAAATGAACGGTTATGAAGTCTGTCAAGCTTTAAAGGAAAATTCTAAAACTTGTCAGATTCCAGTCATTTTTATTAGTGCCTTAGATGATGAAGTGAGTAAAGTTCAAGCGTTTCAGACTGGAGGGGTAGATTATGTGAGTAAGCCATTTCAGGTAGAAGAAGTATTGGCGCGGGTTAAAAATCATTTATCCATTAGTCAACTGCAACAGCAATTAATAGAGAAAAACACTCAATTAGTAGAGTCAGAGACACAAGAACGGGAGAAGTCTCAGCAACTAGAAGAACTGCTCAAACAGTTTAAAATGGCTCAATTGCAACTAATTCAAAGTGAAAAAATGTCTGCTCTAGGTCAATTGGTTGCTGGAATTGCCCATGAAATTAATAACCCCATTAATTTTATCTTTGGTAACCTTTATTCCGCCAAAGAATATACTCAAGATCTATTGCATCTTTTACAGCTCTATCAGCAATTTTTCCCCAATCTTCCCGCTGAAATTCAAGAGACAATTGATGAGATGGATTTAGATTTTGTGCAGTCAGACTTTTTGCAACTGATGGATTCGATGCAGAGCGGTGCAAAAAGAATTCAAGAAATTGTAAATTCTTTGCGGACTTTTTCTCGGCTCGATGAAGCAGAAAATAAAGCGGTAGATTTTCATGAATGTATAGATAATACCCTAATCATTTTACAGCATCGTTTACAACTTCAAGAGCAACTTTGTGAAATTAAAGTCGTTAAAAATTATGGAGAATTACCTAATATTAGCTGCTACCCCGGAGAAATGAATCAGGTTTTCATGAACATCATTAGTAATGCTATTGATGCATTAGAAACTCAAAGAAATATAGAAAGTGCAGATCGGTCAAATCCGCCAACAATTACAATTAATACAAAGGTTGTCGTTGAGGAGCAACCCTGGGTAACGGTTCTCATTTCTGATAATGGGCCGGGAATAGCGGCAGATCTGCAACAGAAAATATTTGATCCATTCTTTACAACGAAGAAAGTGGGTAAAGGTACAGGATTAGGAATGTCAATTAGCTATCAGATTGTGGTTGAAAAACATCAAGGAAAACTCAGTTGTTTTTCCGAACCCAAACTAGGAACCACATTTGCAATTGAAATTCCCATTACTTCACAATTTTAATGTTTTTCTTGAGAAGAGTTTAATTGAGATTAAAAGAATCCGATCTTTGTATGACAAAGCCGTTAAAAATTAATAGGTATTTTTTGATAAATTCAACAATGACTTATTGCTATTCTACCCACAATAACTTAATTTGCTTTGTAAAACCGCCTTTTGTTGCCCGTTTTTGATCCCGTTCTAATAAAATAGACTCTTGAGAAACTCCGGTAGTTTCCATCAACGCATCAATCACATCGAGTAAATCTGCCAATTCACTGGCTAATTCCTCTGGGCTGGCTGTTGCCGCCTCAGTCGCTTCCTCTAATAGTTTATCCCGTAAGGCTTGGTGATATTCCGCCTCAGACAACTGTACCGTATGGCATTGACTCCCAGATTCTTCAATTAAATTAGGAATGCGATCGCGTACTAGCTTATTATACTCTTGGCGCACAGATGGTTCTCCTGTTCCATATCAGCTCAATTATCTTACTTCAGTTCTGAAAGCGATGAAAATTTGGTCTCGTTTAGCTGTACTTTTGATCGCTTTTCTCCTAGGATGGAGCATGAACGCTTGTAGCCTATCGCCATTGGCTTCTGTCACCGATACAGATAGGGTTTATCAACAACGCAGATTTCATAACCCCGAAGGCATTGGTAAATTTTATATGGGACGTGAAATTGCTCAAGTGATGGGACATGAAGCAGCCGCGTGGTTAGAACGTTCCCGACGAGACGCTTCAGAACAGCCTAAAAGTGCAATTATGGCATTAAACCTCAAACCGACTGATATTGTGGCTGATATCGGCGCTGGCACTGGCTATTTTACCTTCCGCATCAGTCCATTACTCCCCAAAGGTCAAGTTTTAGCAGTGGATGTGCAACCCGAAATGTTAGAGTTAATTGACTTTGTCAAGACTCAAGAACAAATTACAAATGTTAAAACAATTTTAGCAGATGTGGATGATCCTCATTTACCCCCCTCAACGGTAGATCTGGCTTTATTGGTAGATGCTTACCACGAGTTTGAATATCCTCGAGAAGTGATGGAGGGAATTTGGCAAGGATTAAAACCCGGTGGACGAGTCGTGTTAGTGGAATATCGGAAAGAAAATCCCTTGATTATGATTAAAGGATTACATAAAATGACAGAAAAGCAAGTTCGCCGAGAGTTAGAAGCGGTAGGATTCGTCTGGCAAGAAACAAACGAAATATTACCTCAACAGCATTTAATCATGTTTAAAAAGCCCGCTTAAAATAGATATAGTGATCTTCTCCGGGTTGATGGCGATCGCGCCGATCACAGAAGAATATCAGTGATATCGAATTTGTTATTTAGTCTTTCATTGAATTGAAAGGATTGATGAAAAATAGGATTTTTGTCTCTGGATTATTATGGATTGGGTTATTATTGACCAATTGTACCGCTCCCACCATTAAAACTGCTGAAACGACTCAAAATTCTGGAGTCATTGAAAATCAAAATGAACCTTTAATTATTGGTATCATTCCGGATTCCAATCCTCAAAAACAACAGCGTCAGTCCAAAAAATTGGCAGCTTATTTAGAATCAGAATTAGATCTTCCTGTTGAAGATCGTTCTATTGCTAATTCAACCGCCGCTGTGAGAGAATTTAAACAGGGGGATTTAGAGTTAGTTTGGTTAGATGGATTGAGTGGGGTTAAAGCTCGCTCCAAAGTCAGGGGGGCAAATGCAATTATCCAACGGGAGATTGATGAACAATTTCATAGTCTTTTTATTGCCAATAAAAATAGCGGGCTGATCCCTTTTAATGATATTTCTGAGTTAGAAAAGTTAAGAGGAAACACGATAATATTTGCGGGTGAATCTTCTATTTCAGGGCGGATCATGCCTCAATATTTTCTGCAACAAGCTGGGGTAACCTTAGATGATTTTAGAGAAAAAATTGGTTTTTCTGTGACTCCAGATTATACAATTCGACAAGTTGAACGGGGTGCTTATGAAGTGGGGGTCGTCAATGAAACTGCTTGGCAGCAAAAAGTGGATACCAATAAGATTAATTTAGATAAAGTTTACGTAATTTGGCGTACACCTGCTTATTCTAATTATCACTGGACACTTCACCCAAAAGTGGAGCAAAAATATGGTAAAGAATTTGTTGAAAAACTACAACAGGCTTTTCTCAATCTTGACCCCAGTATTCCCAATGAAAAAGAAATTCTCGATCTGTTTAATACTAGCCGATTTATTCAGACAGACAATCAGAATTATAATGCGATTGAACAAATTAGCAAACAACTGAATTTAATTCAATAAACTTTCTGGCGGGATATCAAATTAATTTATTGTAACTGTTGAATCTGATATTGAGTATCTTTATACCCTCCAGTTAATCCTTGTTCTAAATACAGTTTTCCTGACTGTTGGAAATCACTAATTGCTCCTTTGTTATCCCCCAAAACTGCCCGAACTTGACCCCGTCCGTAATAAGCCGCAGCATAAGTGGGTTTAAGTCGAATGGCTTGCACATAATCTGCGATCGCTTGATCGTAATCCTCTAATTGAAAATAAGCAGCGGCTCGATTTCCGTATGCTTCTGCATCGTTCGGATTGAGACTAATAGCCTCTGTATAATCTTCAATTGCTGCTGTATAATTCTGGGCACCCGACTGCGCCATGCCGCGATTTCCGTAGGCTTTGTTATCATGATCGTTTAAAGCAATAGCTTGACTGCAATCTGCGATCGCCTCAGGATATTGCTGTAAATTTAAATAAGCCACACAGCGATTATTATAAGCCACACTACTGGGTTTTAATTCAATCGCTTTGCTACAATCTTCTACCGCTGCTTGATGCTGACTTAAATTAATTTGAGTACTGCAACGATTGGCGTAAGTTTGTCCATTCTCGGGTTCAAGTTCAACCACTTGATTATAATCAGATAATGCCCCTTCATAATCCCCTAAATGAAACCGCGTTCTTCCCCGATCATAATAAGCGGCGGCATCGTCTGGATTCAAACGAATAGCCTGGGTATAATCTGCCAGTCCCCCCTGTAAATCTCCTGCTTTAATTCGGGCTGTCCCACGGGAACGATAGGCTAAAGCTTGGTCAGAGTCCAGTTCAATCACACGAGTATAATCTGCAATTGCCGCCTTAAAATTATCTTGCTCATGATAAACCACACCCCGCTGATAGTAAGCATCTAAATCCGTTGGATCGAGTTCAATCACGCGAGTATAATCTTGAACAGCTCCCGAATAATCTTTTAAATCATATCGCGCCCAACCCCGATTAAAATAAGCATTTTTGTAATCCGGTGACAGTTGAATGGCTTGGTTAAAATCATTCACCGCCTGCTGAGGGCTACCTAAATCATAGTAAGCATTACCTCGTTGATTAAAGGCTTCTGCACTATTGGGATTCAGTCGAACCGCCCTCGTTAATGTTTTAACTGCACCTGATGGATTCTCATCTTTCAGTTGTTCAACACCCCGTTCAAGAGCGGCTTGAGCTTTCAGGGGAGCCGGACGATTTAACGCTTTTAATAAACCGACTAACACCAGTAGACTCACACAACCGGCTAAGGCAATTCCGAGAAATTTGCTCCATTGTGTTAAGTTGAACTGCACAACTGAATTGCTTTGCTTTTTAGATTTTTTGGGCTTCGATGTTTTTTTTGGAATCAGTTGTTTTAAATCTGTTAAAACTTCTTGAGCAGATAAATAGCGCTTCGCATAAAAATGATGCACCATTTTATCAATAATTTGGCTCAATCCTGCCCCCACATTGGCTCGATGTCGCCAACTGACTTCTCCCGTGCTAGATAGACTCGGATCTTGTAATTTGGGTAAATCAGAAGATTCTAATCCCGTCATTGCCTGAATCGCGATCATGCCGACGGCATAAATATCACTACTAAATTGGGGATTTCCTTGAAATTGTTCAATTGGCATATAGGACGGGGTTCCGGTTGCAATGGTTCGCATGGACCCGCCATTCCCATTGACCAGTTGATTACTCACTTCTTTAACTGAGCCAAAATCAATTAAAACTAACTTCTGGTCTGATTTGCGACGTACAATATTAGAAGGATTGACATCTCGATGAATCACATTACTGTTGTGAACAAATAATAGAATTTCTAAAATTTCAATTAAAAGTTGAACCACCCGTGTTTCATGCCAAGGACTTCCCGGAATTAATTCTTTACTCAAGGGATGTCCTTCAATAAACTCCTCTACCAAGTAAAAATTATTATTTTCTTCAAAGTATGCTAGCAGCATGGGAACTTGAGGATGTCGCCCCAATTTTTCGAGAATTTCTGCTTCTTTTTCAAATAGGCGTAAGGCTGTTTTTAAGACATGAGAGTTATTATTAGGAGGACGCAGTTGTTTCACCACACAATGGGGATGACCCGGACGGCGCATATCAGCAGCCAGATACGTTTGTCCAAAGGCACCTGAACTAAGGATTTGAACAATACGATAGCGTCTATCTAAGAGTTGACCAATCATTTCCATCTTTCAGGTTGAGAGGTAGAATATCATCACTATTGGGAGTATGAGTCCCTTTGCCATAACACGAGCAACTTTCAGACCTCATTTACTCTTTCAGTGCAACCCTTCATCATGGAACTCAATCCAGTCTTTCAGTTGGGGTTAGTGGGCTTGAAAATCTCATCTAGCAATGAAGGACTAAAAGCTAGTCTGCATCATTAAGAGATGTTGAGTGAGATTAAGCACAGAGCCAATAAGTTTATTGTGACACAGAATGATCCTAGACGCTGCAACTCTTAAAGAATTTGTTCATCCACATCAGGGATGTAGCGACTCAAGCTATTAATTGAATTAACTCCTTAGCGTTTCAGGGAAGGTTTACGTCTAGACGGGTATTTCAATCACAAATTCGGTTCCTGTTTCCGCTTTAGAGATACAGTTTATTTTTCCCTGATGTTGTTCAACAATGATTTGATAACTGATAGAAAGTCCAAGACCTGTGCCTTTCCCTATAGGTTTAGTGGTAAAAAAGGGATCAAAAATTTTCGCGCAATTTTCTGGACTGATTCCTAAACCATTATCATAAATATGAATCGCAACCCATCGAGCATCTAGTTTTTCTGTTTTGATCCGAATAGTTGGGACTTCTGAATTAAATTTATTAGCATAAAATTTTGACTCTAAAACATCAATGGCATTATCGATAATATTCATAAACACTTGGTTCAATTGACGGGCATAACAATTCACTAAAGGCAAATCATCATAGTCTTTTTTGATTTCAATTTCAAAGGGTTTACTTTTTAAACGGGCTTGAAGAATCATGAGTGTACTTTCAATTCCCCCATGAATATCAACAGATTTCATATCGGCTTCATCTAAACGGGAGAAAGTCCGTAAGGATTTCACTATTTTGCTAATGCGGCTTGTTCCTGCCGTCATAGAAGCGAATAACTCAGGTAAGTCTTCCTCAATATAGTCTAATTCTATCTCTTCAATATAGGCTTGGATTTCATCAGGAAGAGCGGGAAAATGCTTTTGAAAAAGCTGAATTAATCCGAATAAATCTTGTGTATAATTCTCGACATGATTTAAGTTGCCTGAAATGAACGTGACTGGATTATTAATCTCATGAGCCACTCCAGCCACCATTTGACCCAAACCTAACATTTTCTCTGCTTGAATCAGTTTTGTTTGAGTATTTTTTAACTTTTTTAAAGTATCTTGCAGATAAATATTTTGCTGTTTTAATGCTTTTTCAGCCGCTTGACGTTCAATTTCTGCCGCAGAACGGGCAGCAAAGATTTTTAAAATAGATTCTTGTTGTTCATCACTATATGGCAAGGCAGCAGTATGTAAACCTGCAATATGACCAATATTTTTTCCCTGACTATCTACAATTGCAATTCCTAAATAGCTTTCCGCCTCCATTGTAATTAAATCTTGATCTTCAGGAAATATTGTTTGAACAGAGTTAGGATAAATTTGTAGACCTTTTCGATAAACAATACCGCAAGGTGTTCCCACTAAATCATATTCAAAATTAGGGCCAAAATCTTCTCCCGCCCAAAATGATAACACTCGACCTTTGGGTTGTTCACCTTCAACAAACTCTGCAATAAGTGCATATTTAATTTGTAAAACTTTAGCCAGATAACGAACACAAGCCTGAAAAAATTCTTCACCTACCTTAGCCGCAATCCCTGAAACAATCAGCTTCAAGTTACTTTCCCAGTCAAAATTATGAGTAATTTTATCTGAATTTAAAAGATGAGAATTATCAACTTCAATATTGTTCGTAGAAGAAACAAAATGATTTGAACGGCAGCATGGAATCGTCATAATATTTGCTATGATATAAGATCTATATATCAGCTAATAAGTTATGAAATACATCAAAAAATATATTTCTTTGTCTTTGTCATTAAGATTCACCCCTAGATCATTTAAATTTCATCAGTTTAAAAAAATTTACAAATTAATAGATCTTAAAAATCATAACTCAGTTCTGACCTGCCGTCAGTTTAACCAGTTTCTAGATGGATTACTGTAACTTCAGGCGGACAGTTCCAACGTCCCGGAAAATAGGTTCCGAGTCCTCGATTTGTATAGAGTAAATTAGAACCCATTTGATGTAATCCGGCTGACCATTCCCAATGTCTAAAAATCTTTTTACAATCGGATTTGATTGGAATTAAAAACTTTAAAGGTTGAGGCAGTTTGTTTTGTATTTTCTGTAATTTTTCCGGTAAGGTTCCGAAGTCAGAAAAGACAATTTGACCCCCATGAGTATGACCTGAAAGTTGTAAATCGACTCGCCAAGGTTGTATGAGTTCGGCTGTATCTGGATTATGAGATAAAACAATTCTAGGAATATTTTGATCGACGAGTTCCATGACGGATTCCGGTTTGAATTTGCCGGAAAATAAATCAGCTAATCCAATTAAAGCCAATTCAGAACCTAATGGATAAACCACCTGATTAATTAATACTTGAATTCCTATAGAACTTAAACCTTTTGTGACAATTGCTTCTGATTCTGGGTAATAATAATCATGATTTCCTAAAATCGCATAAATGCCCACACGACTTTGTAGATGTTTTAAGTGTTGACTTAATTGTTGAATCGGACTGGGATCGTGGGTGACAAAATCTCCTGTTAATACAATTAAATCCGGTTCCATTTCATTAGTTAGCCGGATCGCCTCTGTTAAGAGTCGATCGCTTAACCGTAACCCATCGTAATGTAAATCACTCAGTTGTACAATCCGAATCCCCTTTAAGGCAGTGGGTAGATTTGCGATCGCCACCGTCAATTGTTCTACCTGAAGTGAACCGGTTAACCACTTATGCATTTTAGGGAATCAAAATATTCTATGTCTTAATTCTAGTGTAGCAATTGATTTTCCTGGGTTCTGTCCATAATCTTAAATCATTCGTAAAAATAATGTAATTCGGTTTAATACTGTTATAAAATTTGAGATGTAGAAAATTACAGAACAATTCACCATGGTATTAACGGCATCTACGATGTTAGGGTTGGGAACCCCTGCGCCTGATTTTCAATTACCCGATGTCACAACAAAAGAAACAATATCTTTGGCGACTTTTGCCGGTAAAAAAGCCTTACTGGTGATGTTTATTTGTCGTCATTGTCCATTTGTAAAGCACGTTCAAACTGAACTGGCAAAAATTGCTCAAGATTATAGTTCTAAAAATGTTGGTATTGTTGCCATTAGTTCTAACTCTGTTCAAACCCACCCCCAAGATGGCCCCGAACAGTTGAAAGAAATGGTGCAGGAATTAGGCTTTAATTTTCCCTACTGTTATGATCAAACCCAGGCGGTTGCTAAAGCTTATACAGCCGCTTGTACCCCTGATTTCTTCTTATTTGATAGTGACCAAAAACTGGTTTATCGCGGTCAACTTGATGACAGTCGCCCCAGCAACGGCAAGCCTGTGACAGGGGCAGATTTACGGGCTGCATTAGATGCTATTTTAGCCGATAAACCTGTTAGTTCTGAGCAAATTCCCAGCGTCGGTTGCAATATCAAATGGCATCCTGGTTTAGAACCTGACTACTTTGGTTAAGTCAGTTTAACCCCGAAAGACTAATAATCTATCACAACTCGATTAAGATAGAACTAAAGCTTGTTAACTTACGATCTAAAACTTCATGTCAGGGCGAGGAATACCTACGGATGTAACACTCAACTCTCTTGAACAGTCCCTCAAACACTTTTTTGGCTATGATTCTTTTCGGCCAGGACAACAGCATATCATTGAACAAGCCCTGTTAAACCGGGATATGTTGGTGGTGATGCCCACCGGAGGCGGAAAATCACTCTGCTTTCAGTTACCCGCCTTACTCAAACCAGGGATAACGGTGGTGGTGTCTCCCTTAATTGCGTTGATGCAAGATCAAGTTGATAGCTTGCGAGATAACGGCATTGGGGCAACGTTCCTCAATAGTACTCTACCCTCGGCCGAAGTGCGCGAACGAGAAGCAGCAATTTTAGAAGGTAAAATTAAATTACTTTATGTTGCCCCAGAACGGTTATTAGGAGAGCGATTTTTACCCTTTTTAGACTTCGTTAAAACCCGAATTGGTCTGGCTGGATTTGCCATTGATGAAGCCCATTGTGTCTCCGAATGGGGGCATGATTTTCGCCCAGAATATCGACAACTGAAACAACTGCGATCGCGTTATCCTCAAACCCCAATGATGGCATTAACTGCCACTGCAACTCGGCGGGTACGACAGGATATTATCCAGCAATTGGTATTAAAGCAACCTGAGGTTTATGTTGCTAGTTTTCATCGTCCTAATTTATATTATGAAGTCATCCCCAAAAACAAACAAAGTTTTGCTCAGCTTTTAAAACTAATTCAGCAAGCAAAAGGCTCAGGGATTATTTACTGTTTAAGTCGAAAACGAGTAGAAGAACTGGCTTTTCGTTTGCAACAGAATGGGGTTTCGGCTCTGGCTTATCATGCCGGTTTAGAAGCAGCAGAACGCAGTGAAAATCAAACTCGATTTGTGCGGGATGATGTTCAAGTAATTGTGGCAACTATTGCCTTTGGCATGGGAATTAATAAGCCTGATGTTCGTTTGGTAGTACATTATGAATTGCCGCGATCGCTTGAAAGTTATTATCAAGAATCCGGTCGTTCTGGGCGGGATGGAGAAGCTGCCAAATGTACATTATTTTTAGGCTATGGCGATCTTAGAGTGATTGATTATTTGATCGATCAAAAGCCGGATTTAGATGAAAAAAGAATTGCTCGTCAACAACTGCGGCAAGTGATTGATTATGCAGAATCAACTGAATGTCGGCATCGTATTCAACTACAATATTTTGGCGAAGATTTTCCCGGTCGTTGTGGTCATTGTGATAATTGTTGTCAGGATAAACCCGTTGAAGATCGAACCATCGAAGCGATGAAATTTCTCTCTTGTGTGGCGCGTTGCAAAGAACGCTACGGCATGACTTATATTATCGATGTTTTACGGGGTTCTAAAAGTAAAAAGATTTTGGAACGGGGACATGATAAACTCTCCACTTATGGCATTGGCAAAGACAGAACAGCCGATGACTGGAAGCACTTAGGACGTTCATTAATTCATCAAGGTTTACTGGATCAAACCACCGATGGTTATTCCATTTTAAAGCTCAATTCAGGCAGTTGGGCGGTGATGAAGAAAGAAAAAACAGTTGAAATTACTGTTATTAAAGAACGCAATATTGAGCTACAAACCCGTTCTTTAGCGGCGGAAGCAGAAATGCTATTTGAACAGTTACGAAAACTTAGAAAAACTATTGCGGATGAACAATCTATTCCACCCTATACTATTTTTCCCGATTCAACTTTAAGGGTGATGGCACGTCAACGACCCCAAAATCTGGATGCATTGCTTTCTATTTCTGGGGTGGGGAGCCATAAACTGAGTCGTTATGGCGAACGATTTGTGAATGAAATTTGTCAGTTTTGTGAAGAACAAGGATTACCATTAGCGGTAACTGAACCGACTTCAAATCAAACGATTTTAAATGACTTACCCTCTAATACATTACTGCAAACTTTAGCATTATATCGTCAAGGATTAAGTGTAGAAGCTATTGCCAATCAACGGGGTTTTAAATCAACAACAATTGTCGATCATCTGGCTCAACTGATGAGACTCAACCACATCATTGAATTAGATCAACTGGTTCCCCCAGAACATCAAGAAGTCATCAGATCTGCGATCGCCGCCGTGGGGGATGGAGCCTTAAAACCGATTTATGAATATCTGGCTGAAGCCTATAGTTATGAGGAAATTAAATTAGTCAGAGCTTATCAACAATCCCAATCTTAAATCCCAATCTTACAACACCCGTAACATTTGATTGCCGCCTTTTTGAAACTCATAGGAAACCGTTTGAATTTCAGCGTGATAGTTTTGTTGTTGTAATTGAGTCATAATTGAATTCAGCCAAATAGAGGTTTCTCCCGATAAAGTTAGTAACGGAAAAATTCGCACTTCTTTCGCCACTCGTCGCAGTTCAAGAATAGAATTTAGGTGAAAGCTTGCTGAAAAATGCTCAGAATAAGTAAATAGAAAATGACTGCATAAAGCCAAATCAAATTCCTCAGTTTGATAAGGCAGTTGAGGTAACTGTGCCACCTGATAACGTCCGACCCCGCAACCGGAAGGAAAATCTAGCAAAAACTGTTCCATCGCCGCCATTCTCACTTGTCCTAACTGTTGAGGAGAAGTGATTCGATCCCAAACATAAGCGGTGTGATGTTGTCGAGTCCCTTCTACTATGGTTTGATAGGTGTCTAAAATCCGTTGACGAATTTCTGAGGCCGAAAATTGATACACAGGGTCACAAGACACCACCTGATAGCCTTGACGAGTCATCTCTGCATTAAAACTAGCAGGGCCAGCAGCACAATCGAGAATTTGACCCGATAATACCCCTGGGGTGAGGTGAAACATCTCGATATATTCCGTTAAACTTCGGCCCCAAGGAATCACTTGATTCAGTTTAAGTCCCATATCCGCTTCAATCAGCCATAACGCTTGTTTACAAAGAATTTTGCGATCGGGAAAACAGAACAGAAAGGGAAGAAACCTGAAAATATTTGCAGTCTTTCTAATTTTCCCCACACGCTGAATGATTTCTACCCTCGTCCGTTCTGCCTTGTCTTTGTGATTAAACCAAGTAGCCGATCGCGCGCCCCATTAACCCGACAGATCAAGCTACACTTTCGTCTGCCTCATCTGTGGAGTTAGCGACTGTGTCTTTAAACGCTTTCCCAGCAGAAAAGGACGGAACAGTGGTGGCTGGAATGGTCATGGGTTGTTTGGTGCTAGGGTTACGACCCTCACGGGCTTTACGCTCCTTTGCTTCAAATGACCCAAAACCCACGAGCCGGACTTTGTCCCCCTGAGCCACTGCATCCATAATGCATTCGCACATCGCACTGACAATGGTATCCGCTTTTTTTTTGGTGATACCACCCACTTTCAAGGCGATTTCGTCAACGAGCTGTTCTTTATTCATTGGGATGTTATCCTCCTGAGATAAGTTCACCTGTTCTGATTAAAAAGAACTGATGGCTGTTCTAACACAAACTGGACTACAGTCAGCAAGTTTCTCTGATGTTCAACTGTTTTGTTAATTTAGGGATTCAAGTCGGTTGCAGTTAAAGTCAGGAGCGATCCGGACTGATGGCTTGCAGTTTGTCCCTATTAATGGATTGCTTGAACACAAGATCTACTGCTCATCGTAGCAATAAGCAGAGTTCAACGATAACAGCTCTAGGGCTGAAAGTGAACGGTTAAAGGTGAAGATTTTTTTAATATCAGGTGAGATTGCCTACCGGAGATCGCAAGGGTAAACCAGTCCATGATCACAGTTTCTGCTTGACTGACCGGACAACGTTCTTCAGTGATGAAGAATAAAGAAATACCGATCGACTGATACCCAGCGCCCAAACTCTGCTGGGGCTGTAATAAATCAAGGGTAAAGGTGCTCTGAAAAACCCTCAAGCTATTGAGTGTATTGGATCGATCGCATCAAAAGTTTTCATACATTTTGCGGGGTGGTGAGAGTGAATAGTTGTCTGTTGCAGCCGGAAAAATATCAAGATGAACAAAGAGCCTATATACCCAGAACAGTTTTTTGAGCAAGTTAATGATTTTCTCTTACAAATGGATCGGAATCAATCTGAAGATCAAAGTGACAATTATCAAGAAGAACAATATCAACTTCATCTGGAAACCGCTAAAGTACTGGCTCGATTTGGCTGCTATCAAAAAGCCTTACTGAGTATTGATCGAGCGATTGGTTTACGACCAAGCCGTCATCAAGCCTGGATTTTTAGGGGAAATATGCTATTATATCTGGATCTGTATGAAGCGGCTTTAACCAGTTTTCAGCAAGCAACAAAGATTCAACCGAATCATCAAGCGGCCTTATTTTTTTGTAGTGTAGCTTTATATCATTTAGGTCAACAAAAACAAGCTTATCTGATGTATAAGCGAGCATTAGAAGCCGGACCACAACCCATCTGGAAAAAATTAACTCACATTTTCAACTACAATCTTTTTCGGTTCCATGAACTGATCTAAATGGTCAAGCCGTTCAATTCGCAGTAAGATGCAATCAGAAAAACCTGAGTTGATTTCCATTAAGGTTAAGACTGCATGACAACGACTATCACCCTGAACGCCAAGAGTATTCACAACCTCGACTTATTGCCGGCAGAAGTTGTGATTGAACCGATGTTAGGACAAGTTACCCAGTATGAACAGCAAGTGAGTTTTGAGATCGATTATCCTCGTTCTCCAGAAGACCCTCGCGAACTCTCAGAAGTTCCCGAAATTCGGTTATGGTTTATTCGTCTCGATGCCCGTTATCCCTGGCTACCTTACCTGTTAGACTGGAAAGCTGGTGAACTAGCACGTTACACTGCAATGTTGGTGCCTCATCAGTTTCATCGCACTGATGGCATTCAGTATAATCCAGAAGCCTTAGAAATCTTTTTAATGCAAAAAATCTTTGTTTTGGCAGACTGGCTACGTCAGCAGGGAATTTCTAGCCCCTCCAAGTTGAAGTCGATGTCTCAAATGTTAGGGTATGATTTGGATGAGGGTTTGTTTCAACTCGTCAGCGCCACGGCTTAAATTACCCGCCACTGACAGGCGGAATTAACACCACTTCATCCCCCTGTTGCAGAGGAGTCTGGGGGGCAACAAATTGTAAATTAACCCCAAAGCGAGTCAGGTTACGCCATTGTTCCAGTTCTGGATATTGATCGATACAACGTTCTAAAATCCGATCAACGGGTGTATCAGTCGGAAGTTGCCATTCTATTTCAGGGACCCCGTAGGCTTCCTGAAAGGCTGCAAATAGTTTAACGGTTACCGTAATGGTTTCATCTGACATCCATCTTCTGCCCTAATGTTTTAGGATTTCTACTGATTATACTGCTTGATGATAGACTCAACTTCATCTGCCCATCCCCCAGAACCCGGAGTCGATGCCACTCGCCAACCTAGGTTTGCTAAATCAGGATGAGGGCCATTTTTTCCGGGAATGACAATCGGAATATCCACAGATTTTAACATAGGCAAATCATTCGGACTATTTCCTAAACCGATAGTTTGAATAGGGGTTTCTGGGTAACAGCGTTGATATTGTTGAACTAGCCATTTTACTGCTTTTCCTTTTCCGGCATTTTTCCCAATTAAATGAGAAAACCGATCCCCAATGACCACTTTAAATCCTAATTGATTTGCGGTAGTTTCTATCCTGTTTTTAGCTATATTTTTAGGGGTAATAAAAGGTTCAGTAAATTCTCGCTGTTTTGCTTGTTTTGCTTGCTCTGGGTTTAGCCCAGTCAGTTGAGAAATCTCTGTTTCACTCAAGTTGGCAAAGCCTTTTAACGGTTGGTTTATTTGGGCTGACAGTTGACTTAATCCTTGACAAGATTTGGCATAAGAACAGCCGAGTAAATATAACTGATATTCTTCCCTGGGTTGAGTCTCTGCTGTAGCCAGTTTGTCCTCTTTTTTGGGAATAAAAATAGCGCTACCATTTTCTACAATAAAAGCATCTGTTAAGCCTATTTCAGATCGTAGATTTTCTACTTCAGCACGGGTTTTGCTAGTCACAGGAATCACGGGAATTTGAGCAGCTTGTAACCGCTGAATCACGGGAAGGGCCGAATCATAACGATAGTCATCTGCATTGAGTAATGTCCCATCTAAATCAGTGAAAATTAGGAGCATCATAAAAGTTAAAAATTTTCAAGTGATTGTAACTGAATGTCTTGTCAATCAGAAGTTGAAATACAGTAAATTTCTCAGACTATCCGTCATTATAATACTCATTTTGTTATCTCTCAATCCTATTATTTGCATCTATCTAGAGACAGAAAATATTAGAGTTAAATAACATTTAAGGAACAATATCTATAGTTATATGTTTCTATCTATTGAAAGAGGTCAAGAGCTTTAATTTTTGTCAAGATGTTAGCTGTAAAACGAAAAACAGAGAATTTTTTATGAATAGTTTTAGTCAATTCTGTGCAAGTCTACGCCGTAGCGTATCTATCGGTTTACTCGTTTTAGTTGCTTGTATGGGTATAGTGTTACCTGCTAATGCAGAAAGCTATATTACCCCCGATGGTGAAGATATTACTGCAATGGTAGATTGCTTACCGCAACAGCTTAAAGTGGGTGATTTAGACCAGGCAATTGGAGAATTTGGTAAAGATTATTTAGAGCGTGCTTTTGATGTTAAAGACGGCAGTGATTATCAGCTTACTGAAGCAGAAGAAGAATATCGAGCTTGTTTACAAAGCAAAGGAATTACCCCAATGGCTGTGAAAAACTAATTGTAATTCTTTTCTACAATATCGTTGGTACTAATCTTTTTTAGAGATTGGATTAAACCAACACAAAATAGTAGAGGGATTGGCTTCTCTCTACTATCTATATTATGTTAATTATTGTTCGTTAGTTGTTAAGTAGATCACCCTGATAATATATTTTAGATAGATATCACTCTCTGTTATTGTACAGTTAGGCTTGCCCGCGATTTTGCAGTTTACGACCCGCTAAAGCTAAACCAACAATTGCTAAACCACCCAATGTTGCAGGTTCAGGAATATCCTCTATATTTCCAATTAAAGCTACCCCATCATTCCCACATTCCATAAACAGATGCGCTAAATAATCACCCCTTTCAAAATCGCCATTCTGAATTAAAGACTTACTAAATTCAAAGCCAAAAACTTGAGGCGCATTAGCAGAGAAGTGACCAAAATCTAATCCCATGTTTGCTAATTGAGAGGTATTTAACTTATTGATTTCACCCACTTTTTCCCCGGAACCGATAACGTGCTGAAAAGCACCTTCACCCAAATAATCATAAGCTTCAGCCACCGTTTGCATATCAGTTCCCATTGTATTTTCGCGTTCCCAACCTGCCTGATAATATTGTTTTAAACTCTCATACATATCATGATCTGGATTTATGATTGTAGAAGCCGTTACATCTGTGTAAACCCCTAACTCTAAGTTGGTATCATTATTAGCAAACTTAATTCCGAGTAACTTTCCATTCTGACTGGCTGTATTAAAATCATTCCCCGAAAAGTTAAAGAATAAATCACCCCAAGTAATATTGTCTGCATTTTCATCCCAAGATAGTCCCCCACTTAAACCCACAACAATACTATCTTCTAATTCTTTAATCGCAATTCCTTTAATTTCATAGTCAACCCCTCCAGAACCATCTGTAAAAGAATCAATACTATAGTTCCAACCCTTGTGAAGCTGTCCAGCCAGGGCTGTTTTTCCAACTGTTAAACTTAGGCCAACTGTGAGGCAAATTATTCCTAGAGTCTTTCTCAATTTCATATTTATTCTTTTTTCATCCCAGGAGTAGTATTAAGTATAATACGATTCCCATATCATCTTAAAAAGCATTCACTCAAATTGACCGGAATATTTAGGAAATTGTATGAGAGAATATCTGACGACCTACTGAAATTTTTCTGTACCATCCTTCATGAGACAATACAAAGGTATTTTCCTCTCGATTTTATTTAGTCTAGGCTTAGCCTTCAGTTTTTTATTCACCCATCCCACACAAGCCATAACTGCCGCTGAATTTCGTGGCTTCTGGGTCGATGCCTATAACCCCGGCTTGAAAAACCCGCAACAAATTTCTCAACTCGTCGCAGATGCTAAACGCGCCAACGCCAACGCTATTCTGGCCCAAGTTCGTCGTCGGGGAGATGCCTATTATCTCAGCAGCATTGAACCTCGAACCGCTGATGTGACGCTGACTCCCGGCTTTGACCCCTTACAAGACTTAATTGATAAAGCCCACACAGAAGGAATAGAAGTTCATGCTTGGTTAGTCGCCTTACCTGTTTATCGTCAAAAAACCTCCCCAGAAGTCCCTACTCACGTTTGGCAGCAACACGGGCCAAATGCAGCCATTCAGGATAATTGGGCGATGTTAACTTACAGTGGCCAAGCGCAGGGTTATCTTGACCCCGGTCATCCGGATGCAGCCGACTATACGGTTTCCGTTTATTTAGATGTATTGAAACGCTACGATGTCGATGGTTTGCATCTTGACTATATTCGCTATGAAGATCAAGATTATGGTTATAACCCCACTTCAGTGGCGCGGTTTAATTCTCTGACGGGACAAACAGGTACGCCGAAACCGACAAACCCGGCATGGATGCAATGGCGACGAGACCAAGTGACGAATTTAGTCCGTAAACTTTATATTGAAAGTCTGGCTATTAAACCCAACGTGACCATTTCGGCGGCTGTTATTGCCTGGGGACGAGGGCCGAAAACAGAGTCAGACTGGTATAAAAGTAGTGCTTATACTAAAGTATTTCAAGACTGGCAAAGTTGGCTAGAGGAAGGCATTATTGATATTGCGATGCCAATGGTTTATATGCGAGGGTTTAATCATCAACAAAAACAATGGTACGATGATTGGGTAGAATTTGCCAGCGACCATCAATATAATCGTTATACAACGATTGGCGCGGGGGCTTATTTAAATACCTTTGAAGATACCTTATATCAAATTCATCGCGCTCAAAAACCTTCAAAAAATGGCAATACTTTAAAGGGTCAATTGTTATTTTCTTATGCGGCAATTCATCGAGATGCAGATGGAAATCCTCAAAGTAATCAGTGGACTTACGCGGCTTTATCTCAAGGGATAAAATATACAAATTCTATGGGGGGAAATCATACAACTCAGCCGGTTTGGTTTCAGCCTGCAACGGTTCCAGAATTGCCTTGGAAAACTCATCCGCAAACAGGTGCAATTCAAGGGAATATTGAACTGTGTCAAACTATTTGTAATCCGATTAGTCTGACTTTAAATCGGCAAGTTGGGGCAGGAGGAACTTATCAATTAAAAACAGATGGTAAGGGTTGGTTTGGTGCCGTAGAAATTCCGGAAGGGGTTTATGATTTAATGGTTAATTTGGAACCTTATAACTCTTCAGAAAGTTATCATCAAATTGTAACTGTAGATGCAGGTAAAGTCACAACTGTTGATTTTAGCGAAGGTGATTTTACTTCAGAATAAGACTAATTTTTTATCCCCCTATTCTCATAACTCTCTACCCCGCAATTCTTGCCCCCTAAATTTCCTGCCCCTAAATCCCCAATCTTGGGGGCTTTGAGAAATAGATGAGGGTAGGTTGGGGGAAATTAAAGGGGGGTAAAGCCACAGAGGTAGTTAATATAATGATTATGTAACCGATTAAAATAAGGAAAAAAGTCGTGAAAATTACAGGTATTTTTATTCATCCGATTAAATCTTGTCAAAGAATTGCATTAAATGAAGCAGAGGTTACTCCGAAAGGTTTTGTTCGAGATCGAGAGTTTATGCTAGTGGATGAAAACCATAAATTTATGACGCAGCGACAATATCCGCATTTGGCAAAGATTAAAGTTGAAATAGATAATGAAAAGTTAGTTTTATCTGTTAATTCAGATAGGGTTGAACCGTTTATATTAAATTCGAGTTTAACAGGAGAAATGCTAGAAGTTAATGTTTGGCGCGATCAAACGATGGCAATCGATCAAGGAGATGAAGTCGCCCAATGGTTTCAAAAAGCGTTGCAACTTCCAACGGATAAAACTTGTCGCTTAGTCCGACAATCTCCTCAACATATTCGCCCAGTTAATCCTAAATATGCAACTCAAGAAAGCGATCGCGTAAGTTTTGCAGATGGCTATCCTTTTTTATTAACCAATACGGCTTCTTTAGATAATTTAAATCAACGAATAAAAGCAAATTATCCGGACGATCAATTAGACTTTTCGATGATCCGATTTCGTCCTAATTTAGTGATAGAAACCGATCAACCTTTCATTGAGGATACTTGGAAATGGATACAAATTGGAGAGATTAAATTTGCTGTTGTTAAACCTTGCGATCGCTGTAATATTATCACTACTGACCAAGCCACAGGAGAAATTAATCAATTCACAGAACCTTTGAAGACTTTATCTACATTTCGACGACAACCCGGTGGAATTATGTTTGGTCAAAATATGATTCCGCAAAATACCGGATCTATTCGGATAAATGATGATGTTAAAGTATTAGAAACTCAGTAAAAATTCGGATAGACTAAATCAGCAATTGAGCGGGATTGTATAGAAGCTTTAAAGTTTAACAACAATGGGTATATTGCAATTAGCATCTCACCAATGTTGATCAAAAAGCATGACATATAATCTCCGTATCGCTGATTTACCTTCAGATGAACGACCACGCGAACGATTAATTGCCCATGGTGCAAATAGCTTGTCAACGGCTGAATTAATCGCGATTTTACTGGGAACAGGTCAAGGAAAAGGTAAGCTATCTGCGGTGGGTTTAGGACAATATTTACTTAATCAATTAAGTCAACATCAACGAGAACCTTTAGGCATTTTACGTAATATTAATGTTCAAGAATTAACTCAAATTCATGGCATTGGTCCGGCTAAAGCTACGACAATTTTAGCCGCTATTGAACTTGGAAAACGGGTATTTCAATCTCGTCCGCCAGAATTAGCCTTAATTGATAGTCCTCAAAAGGCAGCCGATGCCCTCAGTCATGATTTAATGTGGCAAGTAGAAGAACGTTTTGCTGTGCTATTATTAGATGTTAAAAATCGCTTATTAGGGACTCAATTACTCACCATTGGCACCGCTACAGAAACCTTAGCCCATCCGCGAGATATTTTTCGAGCCATTTTACGTCAAGGGGCAACGCGAGTTATAATTTCTCATAACCACCCTTCGGGTAATCTTGAACCGAGTCCTGAGGATATTGAACTGACTCGCCAACTGTTACAAGGGGCGCAACTGCTTTCAGTTCCTATTTTAGACCATTTAATTTTAGGCAATGGAGACTATTGTAGCTTGCGTAAAGTTACAACATTATGGCAAGAATATCCTCAAGGAGATTAATCAGGCTTGGGCTTTTGGCTTTAAATGCCAGGAGGCGGGCTTGAACCGCCGACACGAGGATTTTCAGTCCTCTGCTCTACCAACTGAGCTATCCCGGCTTATTTTTCACGCTTTACTATTATAACAGAGAGGATTTGAGTTTTGCAAGTTTTTACGGAAAATGTTTGGCGACACTTACCCGTCAAGACAGCCAACCCGTCTTTTTGAAAATAGTGATTTTGTCAAAAGTAAAGGGTTTCTCCCGTATTAGCGTCAAATATAGCAATCTGATTAAAATCAAGCTGCACTGAAACGCGATCGCCCCTGCGTAACCGGGTTGTTGGCTGAACCATAAACTGAATTAAGGTTTTTGAATCTGGAACGGCCTTAGCGTCGGGAACAGTAGCGCGAACTAAGATTTCTCTGCCCAATGGTTCAACTACATCCACTTGAACCTGTAAAGTAACTCGATCCAATGCCCATACATCGTCTCGATCTCGATTGAACTGAGGGTTGGCCCCTTCTAACTCAATTTGTTCCGGTCGAATGCCTAAATTAAAGCGTTGACCGTCTGTTGGCCGCAAGCGTTCTCGAATACTGGCTGGACAAGCTAGAGACTGTTGACCTAACCAAAATAAACTATTACCATAAGTGATGGGTAAAATATTCATCGGTGGATTACCCAAAAACGTTGCAACCATCTGATTTGCGGGTTTACTGTAAACAGTCTGAGGCGATCCGATTTGCTGAATCCGACCTTGATTTAAAATTACAATTTGATCCGCTAAGGTCATCGCTTCAACCTGATCGTGAGTCACATAAATTGTGGTAATCCCAATATTTTGATGAAGTTGCTTTAATTCTGCCCGTGTATCGTCCCGCAGTTGGGCATCTAAATTCGATAACGGTTCATCCAGTAAAAATACCTTGGGTTCGCGCGCAATTGCCCGTCCTAACGCTACCCGTTGTTGTTGTCCGCCAGAAAGCTGTTTGGGTTTACGATTAAGCAGATGATCGATTGCAAGCGATCGCGAAACTTGATGAACTCGTTGCTGTACGACCGAGGGTTCAACACCTCGCATTTTTAAGCCAAACGCTAAGTTTTCCGCAACAGTTAAATGAGGATATAAAGCATAATTTTGAAACACCATCGCCACATCTCGTTGACGGGCCGCAACATCATTGATCCATCGATCATCAATATAAAGATTACCGCTAGTTACGGTTTCTAAGCCGGCAATCATTCTCAGCAACGTTGATTTTCCGCAGCCGGAAGGCCCCACCAACACCCAAAACTGACCATTTGGAACTTCAAAGCTAATTTCTTCGAGGGCGCTTACCGTTTGATATCGCCGCGTTATATTGTCTAAGCGAACATTTGCCATAATTCAGGAGTCACCGAGACAGTAGAGACGTAATATATTACGTCAGTACAGAAGCAAGGAGTGTTATTTGCTAATTATTCAAACTGTAATTATAGATAGTGTAGAATACTATGCAACTGAAGACAGGTAAACTTAACCAATATTAGTGAAAACTTAATATGTAGTTTAAATCTAGAGAAAAAGCATCAATATTTCTATCAATCAATGAAACAGGTTCTACCTAATATTGAGAATTGATGGAGATATTCTATAAAAACAGATTTACTCATTTTATTAAATCAGACAATTTTTAATTATAGAGGAATCTGGCAACCGGATTGAATGATTGATGTAGCGGTTGGATAGCCTAACTCTCATAGATCTTTCCAACTTCTATATTTAGAAAATAGAACCTTGTGACAAGGTCAGATTACTCGCATCAATTCCTTGAACGAAAGCAACGAGTTCATTTTGACCAGCAGTCGTGAGGAAAACTCCTGCCCCTGTGCCTACCTCCGGTAATGTCAGGTTATCAAGCCTGTAGGTATCTCCTTCATAAAGGGCTATTATGTCGTTTTCTAATAAGTTGAAATCAGTAATAATGGCATAATCACTATTTCCGAATGCAGTATAGTAGGTCGTCACATCATCACCGATAAAGAAAATATCACTCCCAGATCCTCCAGTTAAAGTATCAATTTCACCTGCACCAGGATTGAAACCAAAACGATTAACACCCCAAATTGCATCATCTCCTAAATCACCAGACACCAAATCATTCCCTTTACCACCTGTAACTCTATCATCACCTTGACCCCCAAAGACACTATCATCTCCTTCATCTCCAAATACGGCATCTTCACCCAAGTTACCGAATATAAGGTCATTACCCCCAATAGCATCATCAAGGCTTGAATCACCTCCAATTAAATCATCACCTTGCCCGCCAAAGAGAACATCATTGCCAGCCCCACCCAATATAAAATCTAATCCTTGGTTACCATTGATGGTGTCATCTCCAGCAGCACCAGCGAGACTATCATCTCCTGATAACCCAAAAATCGTATTATTTGCGAAATCTCCAAACAAAAATTCTGGTAGATCTGTGCCTAGAATAGAAGTCATAGAATGCCCTGAGTTAATTGTATAACGTTGTGAGTGAGTACTGAGTGACTCACTTCATTACAGATACATATTTCTAACAAGGGGGAACTTATGTATTTTTTTACGATATTTTAGTAATGCTTGCTTAAGCTGACTAATTCTTAGGCTGTTTTAGACAAAATGGGTGATGAGGTAAATAAAAAAGCTTTACGGCTGATTAGATAATTGTTCTAATTCTTGAACCATGAGATCTAATTCCTCAACCACTGGAGTGACCTCAACTTGACGAAACGCTTCTAACATAGCTCGATAATACCAAAGTGTACCGGATTTTCCGCCATTAAATCGGTTCCAGATCTCCTCACCAATACGGCGATAGTCTCGCACAATAGACCGGGCATTGTAAAGCTTATCAGAAGCCGATACTAACCGCACAGAAGCGCTGGCGGTGG
>CAYNXM010000147.1:0-5787 GCA_964401105.1 uncultured Lyngbya sp.
GCCAAACATTTCCCGTCACGCCCAAACATTTTCCGTCTCGCCAAACATTTTACGACGGGTTGGGCTATCGACGGGTTGGCGCGCGCGCCAAACATTTCCCGTCACGCCCAAACATTTTCCGTCTCGCCAAACATTTTACGACGGGTTGGGCTATCGACGGGTTGGCTATCTTGACGGGTTGGCGCGCGCGCCAAACATTTCCCGTCACGCCAAACATTTCCCGTCACGCCCAAACATTTTCCGTCTCCGTCACGCCAAACATTTTCCGTCAAGGGTAATATTTTAAAGAATTGGTATAAGTTAGGAAACGCCAAGAATTTTGTCACCATAAAGGGCTTCATGCCCGTTGAGAGAGCATGAAAGATCAATTGATATTTTACTCTGCTATAATTTAACCGAAGCGACCGGTAATATAATCTTTTGTACTGGTTTGAGTTGGGTTTTGGAACATTTTTGTGGTTGAACCAAACTCCACCATCCGACCAATTCGGCTTTCATCAGTATTGAAAAAAGCAGTATAGTCAGAAACCCGAGAGGCTTGTTGCATATTATGGGTGACAATCACAATTGTAAATTGTTCCCGCAGTTTATTAATCAGTTCCTCAATTTTCAAAGTTGAGATCGGGTCTAAAGCAGAACAGGGTTCATCCATTAATAATACTTTAGGTTGTACCGCTAAAGCGCGGGCAATACATAACCGTTGTTGCTGTCCACCCGATAATCCTAAAGCAGACTGTTTCAGTTTGTCTTTGACCTCATTCCACAAAGCCGCATTAATTAAAGCCATTTCAACCGCTTCATCGAGTTGAGTTCGGTTTAATCCCCCGATTAACCGTAAACCATAAGCCACATTATCATAAATACTATTAGGAAAGGGATTAGGACGCTGAAATACCATACCTATTTGACGGCGTAAACGATTAATATTCACCCGTTGGCCGTAAATATTTTGCCCAAATAATTCTACGACTCCTGTCACATGAACAATGCCTTCTAATTCACCAATACGGTTAAGGGCTTTTAAGAATGTAGATTTACCACAACCAGACGGCCCAATCATTGCTGTGACTTGATTGGGATAAATATCCATTGAAACATGTTCTAGGACTTTATTCTTTCCATAGTAAAAACTCAAGTCTTGTACACGCATTGCGGGTGGAATTGAGTTAGGTTCTACAATTCTTTTTGCGGTAGGATAGTTAACCTCATTCACCATGATTTAGTTCCATAAGAAATATACAAAAAATAGGGAATGGCTTCCTCTCAGTTGACAGTTAATGATTACCATCCCTGACGGATGTCAATTACACTATCTATTTTTAAGATACATTGAATGCATCTTGCAGCTATTATTCAGCTTGAAGTTAATAGGCAATACATTAAGTCTATATTGATATCATACATAAATTCCCAATGATAAAAATACTTTTAACCTGTTTTTAACCTGTTTTATGACTTTAAGCGTTTTTGAGTCACAACCCGAGATAAAATATTACTAATCAGTACCATCATCAGTAATACTAAAGCTGCCGTCCAGGCCATCTGATTTTGTTCTTTGAATGGAGAACTGGCGTAAGTATAAATCAATACAGGCATTGAGGGAGTGGGACTCATCAGTCCATCCGGCCAGAATTGACTAAAAAGGGCTGTAAACATTAAGGGTGCTGTTTCTCCCGCCGCCCGGGCAACCGCCAGTAAAACCCCTGTTGTAATGGCAGGTAAGGCAGCAGGCATAATAATTTTAAAGATACCTTGAGGTCGTGTTCCTCCTAAGGCAGCGGAAGCCAAACGGTAAGATTGAGGAACTAATTTCAGGGCTTCTTCTGTTGTCAATGCTACAATCGGCAGCATAATCATACTGAGGGCAAAACCCCCCGCAACGGCTGAAAACTGTTTAGTGGTTAACACAATTACCCCGTAAGCGAAGACCCCAAAAATAACAGAGGGAACACTACTGAGAATCACGATAACAAATCGAATTCCTTGAGAAATTTTTCGTGTTTTTCCCACTTCTGATAAAAAGATACCCGTCATCACCCCAAAAGGAACACTAATTAATGCGGCAATTCCTACCATGACTAATGTTCCTACAATAGCGTTTGCAAATCCATTGGGTTCGTCTTCTACTCCAACGGGTGCAGGTAATGAAACGAGGCTTTCTAGGGTGAGTTGTCCGATGCCTTGCCGCAGAATTTCAATAATAATAGAAAATAAAGGCAGTAGGGCGATCGCGGTTAAGACGAAAGCCAATATAGTCATGCCTCGGTCAAACCAGGTTCGTTTTGCAGATAGGGGTTGATTAAGATCTTCTTCTTGAGAAAAAGGTTGACTAGAAGTCATGATTATAGGATAAAGATAAAGGTTTTACAGAGAATTAAGTGACTATTTTTTGCAGATATTTACTATCCACAAAATTAATATTTTATTCACTGAATATCAGTCATAAATTCTGAGCAATAATGAATTTACTATTAATTGCGAATCCCTTTTTTGCCGATAAATTGAACTAAGATTACCGCTATCATATTGACGATTAAGGTAATAGCAAATAAGACTAAGGCAAGATACATTAAAGAACCAATATGCAACTCATCCAAAGCTTCACCAAATTGATTAGCTAATACAGCCGGAATCGTATAACCTGGAGCCAATAAAGAGGGACTAATTTGAATTGAATTACCAATCACCATTGTCACCGCCATTGTTTCCCCTAAGGCGCGTCCTAGGGCTAAAATAGCCGCCCCCAGCATTCCTGAACCCGCAGAGGGAATAATAATTTTACATAGGGTTTCCCAACGTGTTGCTCCCAAGGACATCGATGCACTGCGTAAGTCCCGTGGAACAGCAAGCAATACATCTCGGCTAATGGCAGCCATGGTGGGCAAAATCATAATCGAAAGCACCATTCCCGCTGATAGCATCCCAAACCCAAAGGGGTCAGTGTTAAATAGGGGTAGCCATCCCAGATTTTGATACAGTATTTGCTGTAGAGGGAGAATCACAGGTATAAATACAAAAATACCCCATAACCCGATAATAACGCTAGGAATCGCTGCAATTAATTCTACTAGAAATGCAATTGGCGATCGCAACCACAACGGAAGAAAATCTTCACTGGTAACCAGGGCTACTGCTAGCCCCGTGGGGACAGCCAGTAACAATCCTAAAAAGGAGGTGACTAGAGTACCGTAAATGAAGGGGAGAGCACCAAAAACTAATTGAGAAACATTCCACTCTCGACTCCATAAAAAGGATATACCATACTCTCGAATCGCCGGCCACGCATCTCGAAAGACGATTAGACAGATCCAAAATAGCACTGCGGCTGAAGCAGATGCAAACCCCCAAACCAAGACATTGAAGGCAGACTCCAGCCAGTCAATTTCTCCTTGGCTTCGATTGATATCCACATCACCACCTGGGAAGTTTCGGCTAGGATACCCAGGGGTTTTTGACGAATGTGTCATGTTGAGTTGAATACTAAAAAAATTAAATAACCCCCAATAGAAGAGCTATCGGGGGTATATTATCACAATATTCGTATTTAACTTTTATTTAAACTGCTGATAATCATCACTTCCCGAGGCTTGGCATTCCCGAGATATTCATCGATAATTAAACCGTAACTATTTTCGCCGTAGAGGTGGGTTTTGATTCTTAAGCTTATTCTTAATTATTGGGAAGAGTTGTTACTGCTGTCCTGCCTCATTCCAGCATTTATTCATCAATTTCAACTCTACATTCTATCGGATTCACTTCTCTTTTCTTTTTTTAAATACATCGAGTTTATTTTATATCTCTTTTTACCTCTGATTCCAGTGCTAGGTGTATTCTGCTGTAGCCTTCTCTGGCTTGTTCAAGTTTGTTTAATTACTAGTTTTGCTATCAATCATCATCGTCTTAAATATTCTCCCTTGAAGATGTTGATTAAGATGACAGCAATTCCTATTATCCTTGTTTGGTTTATTTTCCGATCGGCTCATGTTGATTTATTTCGATTAAAATTATCAGAAAATACTTTACTTAATTGTGTAAAAAATCCCTCTGCATGTCATGATATAACTCGGATTGGCTGGTTTTATATCTATCGTATCTGGAGAGAACCAGATCTAGAGGATAATGAGGATAATATTGAATGTACTTTTTTTGCCACTGATACCTGGATGCTGAGCGAGTGGGGAATTGCTTACGTAGTTCCTGGAAAAGAATCTTGTGTTAATTGTTCAATCAGTTTAGCAGGTGATAAAATCTATGATAATTGGTGGGAATTTTATTATGATGGGTAAGAATATTTAATTCAGCTATTTTTTTAGTTTTTTTAGATCAGCTTTACATCCTAATCCCAACATCCAATAAATTGGCAATGAAATGACAAAATTTGGATCTGTAATTATAGCAATATACAGTAAATAAAAGCCGATTAATTCTGAACTTTCTATAGTACCGAATCAACCGAATTTATATACAACTATCAGCCCAAGAGATATCCAAAAAACCCAAATTAGAAAATAATAAATTGATGTCCAAAGTTTTAACGAATGGGACATAGATTGACGATACTATGGGAAGATAAGGGAGACAAGGGAGACAAGGGAGATGGGGAGAAATCTAAAATTCCCTGTCACCATTGCCTATTGCCCGTTGCCTGGCGCGTAGCGCTATAACACAAATAAAATAGGACAGACTAACATTAAATCTGCCCCATAAACTTGGCTATTATTGATTTAGTTCCTTAACTCACCGTTAAGTGAGTTTGAATTTAGGTATTTACATCGTTAGTTGGTAACATGGATTGAACTTGAGGTTCTAGGATTGTAGGTGCAGTATAGCCACCAGAGTACAAGATAGAGTCTTGTTGTTGTTGGGCGAATACAGGGAAGACTTCCCGAACTTGAGAGGCAACTTCTACAGTTTTAACGTCGTAGGTTTGAGTCGCCAGCTTAGGATACAATCCAATACCGATGATGGGTAGAAGTAAGCAAGTGGCAATCATCACTTCCCGAGGCTTGGCATCTCCGAGATATTCATCAATGATTAAACCGTAGCTGTTTTCTCCGTAGAAGACTTGACGCAGCAGACTGAGGAGATAAATCGGTGTTAAGATTAGTCCAATTGCGGAGAGGGCAACAACCACAATCTTGAAGCTAGAACTATAAACATCGCTGGTGGTAATCCCGAGGAATACAGTTAACTCACCAACAAACCCACTCATTCCGGGTAATGCTAAGGATGCCATGGCTCCAGCGGTGAAGAGAGCAAAGACTTTGGGCATACTTTCTGCCATACCGCCGAGTTTTTCCATCGCTAAAGTATGGGTCCGTTCGTAAGTAACTCCAGTCAGGAAGAATAGCATCGCTGCAATTAATCCGTGGGAAATCATTTGTAATACTGCGCCGTTGAGTCCTAATTCAGTTAAGGAAGCAATTCCAATTAGGACGAAGCCCATGTGAGAAATAGAAGAGTAGGCAAGGCGACGTTTGAGGTGGGTTTGACCAAAGGCACTTAATGCACCGTAGACAATATTAACCACACCGAGGACTGCTAATACTGGGGCAAAGTAGAGGTGGGCGTTGGGGAACATTTCAATGTTCATCCGAATCAGTCCGTAACCGCCCATCTTCAGCAAGACACCCGCTAAAATCATTGAAACTGGGGTAGGCGCTTCGCTGTGAGCATCGGGTAACCAGGTGTGTAAGGGGAAAATTGGAAGTTTAACCGCGAAGGCAATTAAGAATCCAGCGTAGAGTAATAGTTCCAGACCAATCGGATAATGTTTATGGGCTAAGG
>CAYNXM010000148.1:0-64290 GCA_964401105.1 uncultured Lyngbya sp.
CGCCAAACATTTCCCGTCACGCCCAAACATTTCCCGTCACGCCAAACATTTTACGACGGGTTGGGCTGGCGCCCAAACATTTTCCGTCTCCGTCACGCCAAACATTTTCCTAGCGCCAAATATTTTCCGTCTCCGTCATGGAAGTTAGCCCTATCTCAGGACTCAAGCTTATTCCTGTTACTGAAGATGTATGATTTCAGCTTATTTACTGATGGGTATTGATCCATCTCGAAATTGCTTTTCAATGTATTTTAACAGCGGATTTATTATAATCTTTACATAATCTTTACACTAAAAATCCGGGTTGGACAGGATTATTTTGAATACCTTAAAAAGAAAAAACATGAGAAGATAACAGCGCTGAATCGATGAAAAGTAACCAGACAGCATGGGATATCAACAGATTAACGAAAACGGAAATGAAGAAAACCCTTGCTGAAATCATGCTTGGTTTTTCTTGGGGAGTCTTATTCTTCAGCAGTATTGTCTACAGTCTTTACCTTTTCGACAATATTGAAGGAGAAAAAAGGTCTATCAGGCAAATGGGTTTTCATCAAGAAATTGCAAGGGTTCAAGTTGAGAGTGCGTTCACGGAGTGTGCCGTTAGGCGTATCGCTGACTGAAATTTTGGGCTGAGCTAGCCAGTCAAACAAATATAGAACCCATTTGAGATCTTTTCTGAGAAGATGATGGGGTCAGTATTTTTATTGAAATCTTTAATAATTGGGGCTACTCTGTGGAGCTACTGCATATTTTTGTTATTTTGTCAATCCTCTCTCAGCGTCAGCTCTTTAATATCTGTTTTTTCTCTAGAGCCTTTAAATTAGCTGGGCTAAGTCTGACAGTAATAGTTGCTTCGATACAATCAGGGTTTTAAATCGACGGGTTGGCTATCGCCAAACATTTTCCGTCAGAGTATACCTACTGAAATTTCAGTTTGTAGGCACACCTATATTCAATTTTACTCTATATCTCATATCATACAAGACCCGACTGAGAGCTGTCAAGCCCCGGAAACTCGTATATTCAATCCCCATTATTTTTATTGACGATATTATCAAAAATTGACAAATATATAAACTTTCGATCTATTTTAATCTAATAGTTAAGCTAAAATCATTAAAGCTCACCTCTAAAGCTACTGCATATTTTTGTTATTTTGTCAACCCTCTCTCACTGTAAGCTCTTTAATATCTGTTTTTTCTCTAGAGCCTTTAAATTAGCTGGGCTAAGTCTAACAGTAACAGTTGCTTTGATACAATCAGGGTTTTAAATCGACGGGTTGGCTATCGCCAAACATTTTCCGTCAGAGTATACCTACTGAAATTTTAGTTTGTAGGCACACCTATATTCAATTTTACTTTATATCTCATATCATACAAGACCCGACTGAAAGCTGTCAAGCCCCGGAAACTCGTGTAATTCCAACTCATCACTTTTCTTTACAATGTCACTAAAGCTTGACAAGTATATAAACTTTCAATACCTCGACACTCATTAGTTAACCCTCAGTTATTAAACTCTAAATTTGAGGTAGGACACTTTGCTTCTATTACTATTGCCTATTTGCCTATTGCCAATTGTCTAAGTAGATGGGGAAGGCTGTTGAGGCTGAGATTGAGTATTGAGATGAGTTCGTAACCGCAATAATGTCATTGTTTGACCTAAATTTAAAGGCAGTAAAGACACCCCTTCAATCCGAGATTGTACCCAACCCTCGCCCCAATACCATTCATGAAACCCATCAATGCCTTGACTCAATAGTAATCGTAAACAGTTAGGTTCAGCCCGATCAACATAATGAGCAATAATAATCGGGCCGAGAGTACTTTTAAAGGTTATTCCCGTTTGAAACTGTTCGGGAAGTCCAGGGGAAAACTGCTGCGGCCATAGCCATTTTTGCATCTGACTCGGATACAGCAAACTTTCCCGGATATGGCTTTCTGAAGCCTCAACTTCAATGCGTAAGCTGCTTTGTTGAAACGTACCAAACATCGTAATTTCTAATAATAAAGTGAGGAATGGAGAACAACAAATCAGCCTATTTGTAGATCTGATGCGTTTGCTCTCTATTGAATAGTATAGAGAGAATTTTACACAGTTGTAGAGGCTGCTGTAGACTCTGCTAACTCCACCAGTCGTTCTTGCTGATCTTGAACCACACAAGCTTGAATCATATCTTCGATATCCCCTTCCAATGCTGGGTTTAAAGAGAAATTATGACCTAAACGGTGATCGGTAACGCGGTTGTCTTTATAATTGTAAGTGCGAATTTTCTCTGAACGCGATCCCGTTCCCACTTGACTTCGCCGCATGGAAGTGACGGCTTCTTTTTGTTCCCGCAGCTTCATTTCATATAACTTTGCCCGCAAAATTTGCATTGCCCGTTCTCGGTTTTGCAATTGACTGCGTTCTTCGGTACAAAAAATCCGAATCCCTGTCGGTTTGTGGAACAAATCAGCAGCGGTTTCCACCTTGTTAACGTTTTGTCCACCCGCGCCACCTGAGCGGGCTGTACTCATCTCAATATCTTTGGGATCAATTTCGATTTCCACGTCATCCACTTCTGGCATAATAGCCACTGTTGCGGTTGAGGTATGAACTCGTCCCCCAGCTTCGGTGAGTGGTACTCTTTGTACCCGGTGAACCCCCGCTTCAAACTTGAGTTTACTATAAACCCGATCCCCTTGTATTTCTAGGATCGCCTCTTTAAAGCCCCCCATATCTGCTAAAGATTCACTCAGCATTTTCACCCGCCAATTCTGACCCTCAGCATAGCGGGAATACATTCGTACCAAATCCCCTGCCCAAATACTGGCTTCATCTCCCCCAGTTCCGGCTCTTATTTCTAACATGATATTCTTATCATCATTAGGATCTCGAGGTAATAACAAAACTTTGAGGTGAGTTTCTAGTTCTGCAATTTGAGTTTCTAACTCTTCAACTTCAAGAGATGCCATTTCTTTCAGTTCAGGATCACTTCCAGCTTCGCGCAAAATTTGTTTCGCCCCTGCTAATTCTTCAGTTGCCGTTTGCCACTGTTGATAAGTATTAACAGTTTCTTCCAGAGAAGATCTGGCTTTTGCGATATTTTGAAATTCATCTGGATTTCTAGCTGTATCCGGATCGGCTAAACGCAGCGTTAATTCATTAAAAGTTTGTTCAACAGACTTGAGTTTTTCGAGTAAATAGGTTTCAGCCATAACTGTGTTGTCCTTTGTCAGTAGTTAGTTGTGATCAAAATTGGAAATATCAATCGAAAAGATCCGATTAGTTGTGATAGAAAAAAGTCACAATTTAGATTAACCGGAATTGGGTTTAAATTTAATCGGTCAGTTGTCTGTCGAACAGACTACAGACAACCAACGACGGACAAATGACAACTTTGCTATTTCTCGGACTCAGTATCTTGATTTTCGCTCATCATGCCATATTTCCGCAGGAAGCGTTCAACCCGACCTTCAGTATCAATAATCTTTTGAGTCCCAGTATAAAATGGATGATTTCCCGACCAAACATCAACGTGTAAAGTCGGTTGAGTCGAACCCACTTTCATCACTAATTCGCCGTTACAATAGACTTCGGCTTCTGGATACCATTCTGGATGAATATCTGATTTCGGCATAACTTTAACAAACTCCTATGAATCAACTGTAGTTTTATTTTAACGATTAAGATGAATTGAAAGGGAAGTTAATCAACTCAAGAACACTTCCCAATACTGAAGTTTTACCGTTTTGAGAATTGAGGGGCTTTCCGAGCTTTGCGTAAGCCGTACTTTTTCCGTTCTTTGGCGCGGGGGTCGCGGGTTAAATAGCCTTCAATTTTCAATGGCGGCCGATTATCCGGACTCAATTCACAGAGTGCCCGAGCAACGCCTAAACGAATGGCCTCCGCTTGTCCAGTTACGCCACCGCCTTTAACGTTAACCAGAATATCGTAATCACCCTCTAAGCCTAAAATCTCCAGAGGGGCTTTTGTGGTAGCTAGATAACTCTGGTTATATTGCAGGTAATTTTCTCCGTCGCGACCATTAATAATCACTTTGCCTTCGCCGGGAATTAAACGGACGCGGGCGATCGCAGATTTACGACGGCCAGTGCCCCAATAAACGGCTTGACCACTATCAGTTGCTTGCATGATTAGTTATCTCCTGTTGTATTCGTATTAATGGTTAAAGTTTCAGGTAGTTGAGCAGCATGGGGATGGTCGGGGCCTGCATAGACTTTTAATTTTCTAAACAGTTGCCGACCGAGGGCATTTTTCGGTAACATTCCTTTAACCGCTTGCTCAATAATCCGTTCGGGGATTCGATCTTGGAGTTGATCGAAAGTTTCTGTTTTCATCCCCCCCGGTCTACCCGAGTGGCGACGATATAACTTTTGACTGCGTTTTCTACCGGTCACCTCTACTTTGTCAGCATTCAGTACAATCACAAAGTCACCCGTATCCATGTGAGGGGTGTAAGTCGGTTTATTTTTGCCCCGTAAAATCCGAGCAATTTCAGTCGCTAAACGCCCTAGACGTTGGTTGGCAGCATCGACAACATACCACTTTTGTTCTAGGGTATCTGGGGTTGGTAAATAGGTTTTGGTCATCATAATTTATTTGTCCTGAATTTCAAGAATGGGCATGACCCATAACAAAATGGGGAAACGTATCAAACCACAACTGCGGTGGAAAAGGAAATTCCGGATAACCCACCCGGAGTAGGCATAACCCTTTAGCAGGGGCGGAATATTTCACCACTTCTCGCCGCCCATTGACCCAAATATCTTTAAAGCTAGAGAGCGATCGCTCTTTTGTACCCACCTGTATTAGTAGTCCCACCAATAGCCGCATCATGCCGTACAAAAAGCCACTGGCTTGAACTTCAATTTGAACAAACGGCCCAAATCGCTGACATTGGACTTGCTGAACTTCGACCCAAGCATGGGGGCGAGAAGACCCAGCCCGTTGAAAAGCAGCCAAATGATGATTTCCCACTAACGGGTCTAAGGCTGCCTGCATCAGTGATGCATCGAGGGGATGATGGTAATAATGCCAGCTATAGGGAGCAATAAACAGGTTCGGACAGGCATCGGTATACAGGGTATAACGATAACGTCTCCAGAGGGCAGAAAAGCGGGCGTGCCAATCATTTGGGACAGCAGCCGATCCCCGAATTAAGACATCATCTGCCAGTCGGCTATTGAGGATAGATTTCCAACGATAGTCTGGAATATGACCAGGAGCTTCAAAATGAGCCACTTGGGCGGCAGCATGAACCCCAGCATCAGTGCGGCCTGCACTATGGACTGTTACGGGATAATTTAGAAAAGAAGCGATCGCGGTTTCTAAGTCTTCCTGTACAGTGCGTCCATTGGGTTGACGTTGCCAACCGTGAAAGTGGGTCCCTTGATATTGAATCACTAGGGCAATGCGTTGGGAATCTGTCATCGGTGCTAAGTTCAAGGTCATGATTTAGCTTTATTTAGCTTTGACCGTTGAGCCATTTGGGTGATTTACCGACTCAATAGAATTCAGATCGGATTAAACCAGTTCAAGAATCGCCATTTCCGCATTATCTCCCCGGCGGCGAATTGTGCGAATTATTCGAGTGTAACCGCCGTTGCGAGCGCCATAGCGGTCTTTAGCAGCTTCAAATAAGGCGTGAACCAGTTGTTTATCATAGATATATCCCATAGCCGCCCGACGGGCACTTAAGGAGCCGTCTTTGGCTAGGGTAATCATTTTCTCGGCTTCGGATTGAACCGCTTTTGCCCGAACTTTAGTGGTAGTGATCCGACCATGACGAATGAGCTCTGTGGTTAGCGATCGCAACAGTGCTTTTCGTTGATCGGCGGGTTTACCCAAGTGAGGTATTCGACAACGATGACGCATAATTAGTCTTAGTAGATAATTTAGATGTAACCCAGTGTTGCTGGGTACAATGATTGACAGATTCGATCTAGGCTTTAGCAGCCCGTTCTTGAGGCAATGTAATACCCAGGCGTTTTTGCAGGGCTTCGATCACTTCTTCGGCGGATTTTTGACCAAAGTTTTTAATCTCAAGTAAGTCTTCTTGGGTATAATCCCGTAAGTCAGCAACGGAGTTGATTTGTGCTCGCTTGAGACAATTGTAGGCTCGAACCGAAAGATGGAGTTCCTCGATAGGAATTTGACTGGTGGGATCGACATCATCCGTCTGATCGCTTTTCATGGTTTCTGGAGTGATATCTTGCAATGGTGCAAACAGATCCACCAACAAGGTTGCCGCCTGACTTAAAGCGTCTTGAGGCGTCACACTCCCGTTAGTCCAAATTTCCATAATCAGTCGATCTTGTTCGAGGGAGCCCCCCACCCGAGCATCTTCAACGATATAATTCACTTTCCGCACCGGCATGAACACCGCATCGATTTGAAGGAAATCCAAAGCGGTTGCTTCATCTCGACTTCGATCTACAGTGCGATACCCAATCCCTTGTTCAATTTGCACCTCCATTTCTAGAGTTGATCCCGGGGATAGAGTGGCGATATATTGACTTTTATCTACAATTTCCGCTTCAGAAGGAACATCAAAGTCTCCCGCTGTGACTGTTGCCGGACCTTGAACCAGCAAACGCCCAATTTGTTTTTGGGGCGAATAACTTTTCAAGACCATATCTTTTAAATTCAGCAAAATTTCTAAAACATCTTCTCGAACTCCTTCAATTGTGGCAAATTCGTGGTTGACACCCGCGATCCGAACAGCGGTGATGGCTGATCCTTCTAAATTAGAAAGTAAAACCCGTCTGAGGGCATTCCCAACCGTTGTCCCCTGACCCCGGCCTAATGGCTCTAGAACAAATTTACCATACTGACTTTTGCTCGCATCTGTACTGGACTCAATACACTCAATTTTAAACTGCGCCACCAATCTGACCTCCCTTCTCCTTTCAACCCCAAAGTGTAACCCTTTATCTAAGATGAACAACAAAAAATGTCAACGCCTTCATTTTTAGCTTTCATCAGTTTTTCTGTTCCTATATATTGGTTCAGTAATGTTTACACTCGACGACGTTTGGGGGGACGGCAGCCATTGTGAGGAATCGGGGTAATATCTCGAATTAAGGTAATTTCTAATCCAGCCCCTTGAAGTGCCCGGATGGCAGTCTCTCGACCGGCTCCTGGGCCACTCACCATCACTTCAATTTGACGCATACCTTGATCGCTGGCTCGACGGCCGGCGGCTTCAGCCGCTGTTTGTGCGGCAAAGGGTGTGCCTTTTTTAGCCCCTTTAAAACCGGTTGCTCCGGCTGAAGACCAAGAAATGACTTCCCCATTGGGATCGGTAATGGTCACAATTGTATTGTTAAAGGTAGACTGAATATAAGCTACCCCGTTTGGAACATTGCGTTTTTGCTTTTTTGCTCCTGACTTTCTCGTTTGTCGCGCCATAGTTTTGTTGACTTGGATAAATGAATCGTGTAGAAGAATGCTGAAATGAGATTGAAACCGTTCATCACAGGATGATGAAATACCACCTTTGAGGAAACTTACTTCTTGGCGGCTGCTTTTTTCTTGCCTGCCACTGTCCGGCGTACACCCCGTCGGGTTCGGGCATTCGTCCGAGTCCGCTGACCTCTGACAGGTAACCCCATCCGATGACGGCGACCGCGATAGGTGCCAATATCCATCAGACGCTTGATATTCATCGCTTCCCAGCGTCTGAGATCGCCTTCAACTTGGTAATCTTGAATCGCTGAGCGCAACGCTGCCACATCTGAGTCACTCAAGTCTTTGACCCGAGTATCTGGGTTAACCCCCGTTTTCTCGAGGATTTCCTGAGCGCGAGTCAGTCCCACGCCATAAATGTAAGTCAGACCAATCTCGACCCGTTTATTTCGGGGAAGATCGATTCCGGCGATCCGTGCCATGTCTTTATTTTCTCCCTAAATGTTCACGACCAAACTCATGACAGAGTTATGGACTACAGTTAACTGAACTGTAGGAAAATCTAATAACTTTTCAGACAGCTTCATACTGCCAGAAACCATTCGATTTTACTGATGGGCTACCTGTTCTAGGTGCCATGAATCAAAATATTTGTTACTCAGTCGATACTGGAGAGAAAGGCTACAGTTGCCCACAGAAGCGTGTTATGACTCCTTCAGCCCTATTCACCCCAAATATCCTTGATCGAGTCCGATCTTAACCTTGACGCTGTTTATGCTTGGGGTTATCGCAGATGACCATCACGCGACCTCGACGGCGGATGACTCGACACTTTTCACAAATTTTCCGCACTGATGCTCGTACTTTCATGCGATGATATAAGACAACACTACAACAAATTTATTATTATATCATTGTCTGAGCCATTTGATCTGACTCAATCCATATTATTACCAGAGCAGAAAAGATTCCTGTGATTGGATTATTTTTTCTTGAGCCGATAAGTAATTCTGCCTTTGGTTAAGTCATAAGGTGTTAATTCAACTTTGACCCGATCTCCGGGTAAAATCTTGATATAGTTTCGACGAATCTTACCCGAGATATGGGCAAGAACATTAAATCCATTATCGAGATCTACCCGAAACATCGCATTAGGAAGAGACTCAGTCACGGTTCCTTCCATTTCAATTAGATCTTGTTTAGACAAGCGGTTGTTTCCTCAATTCAACAAAGGTTTACTCTGATCTTTTTTACCAAATTGAGTTCAGGTATCAAACACCAGGAGACAGTAGAAATTCTTGAGAATTTCTTAACATATTTTATCAAAATTTTGCACCAAATGGCTTGACTTTTGTCAAGCTAATCGCTAGCAGCTTAGAACCAATATCCGAGATAGAAGTGATCTGTTGGATTGTCATCAAAAAAACAGACCTGTTATGGCAGCCCTTAAACGGCGACAACAGTCTGTTTTAACTGAGCTGTGACTTCATCCATCGACAAGCTACCGTCAATCTGACTGAGCTGCTCACGGCTGTGATAAAACTCAATTAAAGGGGCAGTCTGTTCGCGATAGACTTGCAGACGGCGACGAATCGTGTCTTCTGTATCATCACGACGACCCCGAGCCAGCAACCGTTTAACCACTTCATCATCGGGAGCATCTAAGTTGATCACCTTTAGAGAATCCCCGGCTGATGTCGAAGACAACAGTTGTTCAACAAAAATAGCTTGGGGGACATTGCGGGGAAACCCATCAAGAATCCAACCCCGACTCGTATCGGCTTGAGCTAAGCGATCCTTTACCATATCTAAAATCAATTGATCGGGGACTAATTCCCCCCGATCCATGTAGACTTTAGCCTGCTGTCCGAGAAGGGTTTGCTCAGCCACATGGTTTCTTAAGATGTCCCCGGTTGAAATATGGGGAATGTGAAGCATCTCCGCAACACGTATGGCTTGAGTCCCTTTCCCTGCCCCCGGAGGGCCAATAAAAATCATTCGCATAGGACTATTTCACCATTCCTTCGTATCGTTGAGAGATGACGTAGGTTTGTACTTGTTTAGCTGTCTCGATCGCAACCCCGACTAAAATTAATAGAGAAGTTGCACCAAATCCCCGAAAAGTTGGAACTCGTGTTGCACTTTCAACGACTGTGGGAATAATTGCCACTAAACCCAGAAAGATTGCACCGAGGAAGGTCAGCCGATTTAACACTCGTTCAATATATTCACTGGTGGTGCGTCCTGGACGAATTCCTGGAATACTAGCCCCCATCTTTTTCAAGTTTTGGGACATATCCACCGGATTCATAATCAGGGAAGCGTAGAAGTAACTGAAAAATAGAATCAACACCAGATAAAATAGGGCATACAGCCAAGGTGTCGGCCCATTCGGACTCAAGTAAGTTGAAATTCGTATTAATGTCGGATTATTGGTGAATTGAGACAGAGAAGCAGGTAAAATTAGTACAGCCGATGCAAAAATAATCGGCATCACTCCCCCCTGATTCAACCGCAGGGGTAAATAGCTGGTTTTTTCTCGATAGAGTTTCCGGCCAACCTGACGACGAGCGGATAAAATCGGAATTCGACGAGTTCCTTCTTGGACAAAAACAATCCCAACAATCATTGCTAGGAAGATCAGTAATAAAAGAATCACTCGGCCAACAATGGCGCGATCGCCACTTTGAGCCAGTTCAATTGTATTCCCTAACGAGCTCGGTAACACCGCTACAATATTGACAAATATCAGTAAGGATGCACCATTGCCAATTCCCCGCTCTGTAATCAATTCGGAGACCCACATGACAAACATTGAGCCAGCGGCTAAAGCGAGAATAACTTCAACCGTAAACAACAGCCCTGGGGTTTTAGCAAATGGGGTTACCCAGATGGCAATCCCCACACTTTGAAGCAATGCCCACCCAAGAGCCACATAACGGGTAATTTGGGAAATTTTACGTCGTCCGGCTTCTCCTTCATTTTTCTGCAAATCTTCTAGACTCGGCAAGGCTGCCGTCATCAATTGCATAATAATGGAGGCATTAATAAAGGGAATAATCCCTAACGCAAAAATCCCCAGGGCAGACAGTCCGCCCCCAGAGAATAAATCCAGTAAACCAATCACGGGACTATTTTGCACATTTTGGGCAAACGCCACGCGATCAATTCCAGGAATGGGCAAGAAAACCCCTAAACGCACCAGCACCAGCAAACCAATGGTTATGAGGATACGACCCCGTAAACCGGCTGCTTGTGCCATCTGCATGAAGGTTTCTTGAGCCGTTGGTGCTTTATCTCGACTAACAACCATAAAAGAATCCCTCGTTTAAACAGTGTTAGGCTGAACGCCATCAAGTTTCCTGATTGGCATCAGTCTCTGTATTAGGACCGCTGCCATCAACCACTTCACAACTGCCACCGGCTGCTTCAATTTTGGATTGAGCAGTTTTGGTAAACCCAGCCGCCTGTACTTGAAGCGCCACATTCAGTTCACCATCTCCTAAAACTTTGAGTGGCCCGTTACTACTATTGAGAATACCGGCGTCCATCAAAGATGTAATCGTAACAGTTGTATTCTGGCTCAGGGAGGCGAGCTTCCCTACATTAATGGTAGTGTAACGTTTACGGTTGACCTGGGGAAAGCCTTTTAATTTCGGTAATCGGCGATAGAGGGGGTTTTGTCCTCCTTCAAATCCAGGGCGAGTGCCGCCACCGGAGCGAGATTTTTGTCCCCGCATTCCTTTACCACAACTAGCCCCTTGTCCTGCCGATATCCCACGGCCTAAACGCCGTTTACGTTGGCGCGAACCTGCTTTTGGAACAGCATCTTGTAATCTCATAACAAATCGTTAATACAGTAAATTGAGCCAGATTAACTAAACAGTTGATCGACGGGTATGCCGCGTTCCTTGGACACCTCGGAGAAGGTGCGAAGGCTAGAAAGGGCATCAACAGTGGCGCGGGCGTTATTCAGGGGGTTACTAGAACCGAGCTGTTTAGCTAAAATATTCTGAACCCCTGCCAGTTCTAATACTGTCCGTACAGCTCCCCCAGCAATTACACCCGTACCCGGAGAAGCGGGGCGAACCATTACATTGGCACCGCCTCCTGCCCCATTCACAGGATGGGGAATAGAATTGGCTTTGGTTAAAGGCACGCTAATCACATTTTTACGACCATCAGCGACACCCTTTTTCACTGCCCCAATCACATCAGCGGCTTTACCGACACCCACGCCGACTTGACCTCGTTCATTGCCGACAATCACAATGGCGCGGAAGCTTAGCTTTTTACCCCCTTTAACCACTTTTGTTACACGGCGAATTTGAACGACCCGTTCTTGCCATTCTGTTTCTTTTTCCTTGGTACGATTGCCTTTTTTTCGGCGTTGTTGTTGTTGTTGCTCTGCCATCTTAATTCAAATATCCTCGTAAATTGAGAAAATGACTCACAGCAGAAATTCGAGTCATATTTCCAAATCATGGACTATTTTCTGTTCTGCTGTTGATATCAAAATGTTGATCTTAAAAGTCTAATCCAGCTTCTCGAGCAGCATCCGCGAGGGCCTTGACTCGACCATGATACAGATAACCACCCCGGTCAAACACAACTTTTTCTACCCCTTGAGCCAGAGCCCGCTGGGCAATCAGTTGTCCCACTTTAATTGAAGCATCACAGTTACCCCCTGATTCTAATTGTTCTCGAATCTCGGGGTCTAAAGTCGAGGCGGCAGCTAAAGTGTGTTGTTTCGTATCATCAATCACTTGCACATAAATGTGCTTGTGAGAGCGAAATACACATAAGCGGGGGCGTTCAGTACTGCCTTCTGCTTTACGACGCACACGCCGATGCCGCCGTAAACGGGATTGGGTTCGGGTTGCTTTCATTGTTTATTTCTTCCCTGATTTACCAGCTTTTCGTCGAATTTGTTCTCCGGCATAACGAATCCCCTTACCTTTGTAAGGTTCAGGAGGGCGAACCGCACGGATAGTGGCGGCGATATTGCCGACCACTTCTTTATTAATCCCACTGACAATCACGTTGGTATTGTTTTCCACCGCCAGAGTAATATCTTCGGGAGGTTTAATTTCAACGGGTTTACTGTATCCCACGTTTAAGATCAGATTTCGACCTTGGACTTGTGCCCGATATCCCACCCCTTGAATCTCTAAGCGTCGTTCAAACCCGTTCGAGACTCCTTCAACCATATTGGCGACCAAGGAACGACACAGGCCATGACGTTGCCTTGCACGGCGGCTTTCATCTTTGCGCCGTACCGTGATGGTATCGTCTTCTTGAGCAATTAAGGCTTCGGGGGGGAGTTCCCGTGAGAGTTCTCCTTTAGGGCCTTTAACCGTTACAGTCTGACCGTCAATGGTGATGGTGACTTTGGCTGGAATCCCAATAGGCTGTTTACCAATTCTAGACATGATGTTTTTCGATGTTGTTAAGGGTGAATAAAAGCAGTTGCACCCACTACCAGATGTAGCAGAGAACTTCGCCACCAATCCCTTGACGACGGGCTTCACGGTCAGTCATTACACCGTGAGAGGTGGAAATAATTGCAATGCCTATTCCACCGAGAACCCGAGGGAGTTCTTTCCGGTTTTTGTAGACTCGTAATCCCGGACGGCTGACCCGTTTTAAGGTTTTGATGGTGGGCTTACGGGTTTTGGGATTGTACTTTAATGACAGTACCAGTTTTTGGCCGATGCCTTCGCCGCTTTCTTCGACATTGTCAATAAAGCCTTCGTCGCGAAGGACGCGAGCAATACTGCGAGTCATACGGGTGGCTGGAATATCTGTTGTTTGATGCCGCGCCATGCACGAGTTGCGGATGCGCGTCAGCATATCTGCAATGGTGTCGTTTGTTGCCATAGTTGCCTAAATATTGATAGTGCCTTATTTCTCCCGGAAGGGCATGCCCATTTCTTTAAGTAAGGCACGTCCTTCTTCGTCGGTCTGGGCTGAAGTCACGATAGAAATATCTAAACCCCGAATTTGATCGATACTGTCGTAATCAATTTCCGGAAAAATTAACTGTTCGCGAACCCCTAAGCAATAGTTGCCTCGACCATCAAAACTTTTGGGACTGATGCCACGAAAGTCTCGAATTCGAGGGAGTGCCAGATGAATTAACCGATTGGTAAAGGCATACATTCGTTCGGAACGAAGCGTAACCATCACCCCCACGGGCATTCCTTTACGGATTTTAAATCCAGCAATTGCCTTTTTGGCGCGGGTGACGACTGGTTTTTGGCCAGTAATCACAGCCATTTCTTGAATGGAGGATTCTAAGGCTTTTGCATTTTGTGAAGCCTCTCCTAAACCGCGATTTAGGGTAACTTTAACCAGTTTAGGAACCTGATGGGTGTTGTCGTACTTAAACTGTTCCATCAGTTTCGGAACAATTTCATCTTCGTACCGTGTTTTCAGTGGAGATACCATAGCTGTTTTTGGGTCTTAATCATCCCTGGGCTGGGTCAGGGAAAGTTAACAATAGATGTGGAAAACACTCAACTGCTGTTTCCGGGGGAATCATTCTATTCGATTGAATTAGTCTATAATTTCCCCGGTTTTTTTCAGCATTCGCACTTTGCGACCGTCTTCAGTAAAGGTATAAGACACCCGACTGGCGACTTTTTCCTTTTCTGAATAAAGCATGACATTGGAACTATGAATCGGTGCTTCAAAGGTGATAATCCGTCCGGATTCTCCTTCTTGTTGGGGTTTAACGTGTTTGGTACGGACATTGACATCTCGAACCACCACTTTGCTGAGTCGGGGTAGGGTTTTAAGAATTTCCCCTACTTTTCCCTTATCGCGCCCGGTAATCACCTGAACTTTATCCCCTGTTTTGATGTGCATTTTCATGCGTTGAGGGGGGGTTTTACTTTTGCGTTTCACCATCAGAGTACCTCCGGTGCGAGGGAAACAATTTTCATATAGCTTTTGTCCCGTAGTTCCCGTGCTACTGGGCCGAAAACACGAGTGCCTCGAGGGTTGCCATCAGGGTTAATGATGACGGCGGCGTTATCATCAAACCGAATACTCATGCCACTATCGCGGCGTAAGCTATGGCGAGTCCGAACAATCACGGCTCGAACGACGTCTGATTTTTTGACCGCCATATTGGGAATGGCCTCTTTAACGACAGCGATAATTTCATCGCCGATGCCGCCGTAGCGACGGTTGCCGCCTCCTAGCACCCGGATGCACATCAGTTTTCGTGCTCCGCTGTTATCGGCGACATTCAGTAAACTTTCCTGTTGAATCATGGTGGGTGGATGGTTTGAATGGGTGGGAAATTTTCATTAAAAATTTCGGTGAGGTTGACAATTGTATTTTTGTTAACCCTAAATTGCCCGAGTGCTGAGAATTTCCACAACGTTCCAGCACTTCGTTTTACTCAGGGGGCGAGTTTCTTGAATTCTGACTCTATCCCCTTCTTGACATTTGTTTTCTTCGTCGTGAGCCTTATAACGCCTTGTTTTGACAATAATTTTGCCGTATTTAGGGTGAGGCGAACGGTTCTCGATGGCGACCACCACCGTTTTGTTCATTTTGTTGCTGACCACCAGGCCAACTCGTTCTTTGATTGCCATAGTTTTAAGGGGTTCAAACTCAAAAATAAATTGAATAGAATTGCTGAATTTTATGAATATTTCCAGCAATCATGAAGGCGTGTTTACTCCGCTTCATCTGAGGTTACTGTAGACTCCGATGAAACCGTTTCAGTTTGCCGAAGTCTTTCCCCTTCAACGGTGAGCAATTGAGCTAACCAATGACGAGCGTGTTTAAACTCGTGGGTTTTTTCTAAGCGGCCGGTTGCTTTGAGTAAACGCAGGTTTGCCAATTTTTTTTTGGTTTCTAGAATCTCTTGAGACAAGTTTTCTTCACTTAAATCTCTTGCCTCTGCGATCTTCGGCAGTGCCATAATTGTCAATTCCTTTAGTCTTCAACCGGTTGTTGTGAACGGGTAATAAACTTAGTTTTAATCGGTAGCTTGGAGTCAGCCAAACGCATTGCTTCACGAGCTACAGGTTCAGGTACTCCTGTTAACTCAAACATGATGCGACCGGGTTTAACTACAGCCACCCAAAATTCAGGGTTTCCTTTCCCTGAACCCATCCGGGTTTCTGCCGGACGCATGGTCACGGGTTTATCGGGGAAAATCCGAATCCAGATTTTACCACCCCGTCGAATGTACCGGGTCATGGCACGTCGGGCAGCCTCGATTTGGCGAGAGGTAATCCAGCAAGGCTCTAAGGCTTGGAGGGCGTAGTCTCCAAAGTTAATCGTATTGCCTCGGCTGGCCATACCCCGCATCCGTCCCCGGTGTTACTTACGGAATTTTGTTCTTCTCGGACTTAACATGAGTCGTTTTTAGTTAGAGATAGATATGGGATCTTTGATTATCCTTCGTTAGAACGATCGTCATATTTCTGACGACGGGGTTGACGACTGCGTCGGGGTTGATTGGTATTGGTCGGAGCGGTTTCTTCCTGTCCAGGAATAATTTCTCCTTTAAAGATCCAAACTTTGATCCCCAAAATTCCGTAAATCGTCAATGCTGTGCAGTAGGCATAATCAATATCAGCCCGCAAGGTATGCAATGGCACGCGACCTTCACGAGTCCACTCAGTCCGGGCAATTTCTGCACCGTTTAACCGACCACTGACTTGAATCTTGATGCCTTCGACTCCGGCTTTCTGGGCGCGAGTAATGGCTTGACGCACTACCCGTCGGAAAGAGACCCGTTTTTCCAGTTGTTGGGCAATGTATTCACCAATTAAGGTGGCATCGGCATCAACTCGGGCAACTTCTACCACATTAATGCGGATTTGTCGTTGATTTCCCAGTTCTTTTTGTAAACCAACTCGAAGCGCCTCAATCCCACTGCCGCCACGACCCACAACCACACCAGGACGTGCGGTAAACACTTCTAGGTCAATTTGGTCGGCTTTGCGTTCAATCCGGACATCAGAAATGCCGGCATTACTTAAGTTTTTGCGAATATATTCGCGGATTTGATGGTCTTCCTGGAGCAATTCCGGATACTGTCTCGCATCAGCAAACCAGCGAGATTTATGTTCCTGAGTAATTCCGAGGCGAAAACCAACTGGATGTATTTTCTGTCCCATAACAGTTTGAGGATAATATTAACTGTTCACTTTTGTTACCTGGCATGATTACTCACTCACAGGTGCAACCGCAACTGTAATATGACAGGTGGGTTTGCGAATTTGATAGGCACGACCTTGCGCTCGAGGTCGATACCGTCGCAAACTGGGGCCTTGATCCGCGAAAGCTTCAGAAATAACGAGGCTAGCGGGATCGAGACCTTGATTATGTTCGGCATTAGCCACCGCTGAACGCAATACCTTGAGCACAGGCTGACAAGCCCGATAAGGCATAAACTCAAGGATAATCAACGCCTCCCGATAAGAACGGCCCCGAATTTGATCCAGGACTCGTCGCACTTTGTGGGGAGACATCCGAATATAGCGAGCGATCGCTTGGACTTGTTCTGTGTTATCTACTGCCATAATCTTCTACCGACGTGCTTTTTTATCGCTCTTGGCGTGACCTCTAAAGGTTCGAGTCGGGGCAAATTCCCCGAGTTTATGACCCACCATTTGCTCTGAAACAAATACAGGAACGTGCTGACGGCCATTATGAACCGCAATTGTATGGCCGATCATTTGAGGCACAACTGTTGAAGCCCGTGACCAAGTCTTGATCACCTCTTTTTTGCCATTGGCATTTAAGGTTTCAATTTTTGTTAGTAATTTGTCGGCAACAAATGGGCCTTTTTTTAGTGAACGAGGCATAGTTTTAGTTCCAACTTCACATAGACTGTTATCGATCGCTGACCCTAAATAGAATTAGTGCGACTCCTCTAACTTTGACGACCGCCTTTTCCGCGTTTAGAGGATTTACGGCGACGACGCACAATTAAAGCGGTACTCCGTTTTTTCTTATTCCGAGTTTTTGCACCCAGGGCAGGTTTACCCCAAGGTGTCATCGGGCCGGTATGACCAATCGGCGCCCGTCCTTCACCACCACCGTGGGGGTGATCGACTGGGTTCATCACACTTCCCCGGACTGTGGGTCGTTTTCCTTTCCAGCGATTACGGCCGGCTTTTCCAACGCTGGTATTACGGATATCAGCATTACCCACTTGTCCAATGGTGGCGTAACAGTTGGCCGGAACTTTACGTTGTTCTCCAGAGGGCAATTTCAGCGTCACATACTTGCCTTCTTTTGCCATAATTTGGGCGATTGCGCCTGCGGCTCGGACGATTTGTCCGCCTTTACCGGGAAGTAATTCCACGTTATGAATAGCGGTTCCGAGCGGGATTTTAATCAATGGTAAAGCGTTACCCACTTCAATCGGCGCATCAGGGCCAGAAGTGACTAAGGTTCCCACCTGTAGTCCAGCCGGATGCAAAATATAACGCTTTTCCCCATCGATATAATGCAGCAGCGCAATGCGTGCATTCCGGTTTGGATCGTATTCAATCTCAGCGACTTTGGCGGGAATATTATGTTTATCCCGTTTAAAATCAACGATCCGATAGAGTTTTTTATGTCCGCCTCCCCGGTGGCGACAGGTAATCACACCTCGATTATTCCGTCCTTTATGACGATGTTTATGAGTCGTCAAGGAGCGCTCCGGTTCAGAGCGGGTAATTTCGGAAAAGTTAGAGGTAGATAACTGGCGAGTGCCAGGGGTCATAGGACGATAAGAACGAATTCCCATAGTTTTCCCTCTTCATACAATGGTGTACAACCGTTTGGTGTCTATCTGCTGTTAAGCTGTTTTTAGACTTCTGGGAAGAGAATTTTCCGCAACGGTTCTCCGTCTTCTAAGGTGACAATTGCTCGTTTATAACGAGACTTAAACCCCACATATCGACCCACCCTACGGCGTTTTCTGGGGGGGTTATGGGTATTGACACTCTTGACTTTGACGGCAAACAACTGTTCAATCGCTTGCTTAATCAAGGGCTTGGTCGCTTGGAGATCGACATCAAAGGTAAACTGATCCAGCTCCATTTTGATGGTGGCTTTCTCGGTGACGATGGGGCGCTTGATCAGATCGGCGAGATCCCGTTCGTTATATTTAGTCACTGTAAATCTCCTGTATTTTGGCGATCGCAGCGGCAGTTGTAATTACCCGATCGGCTGCCAGCAAATCGTAGACATTGATACTATCAGCCACACAAATTCTCATCGTGGGAATATTGCGACCGGAGAGATAAACGTTTTGCTGTTTTTCGGGCAAAATCAACAGAATTTTCTGAGTCGGATCAATTCCCCAACGGTTAATGGCTCCTACTAAGTCTTTGGTTTTGGGCTGGGGAAACTGATCGACAAATTCCTCAACCACTACCATGTCTTCAGCTCGACTTTGGAAGGCGGTTCGCAGGGCTAAGCGCCGTTCCTTGCGATTCATTTTTGTGCCATAATCTCTGGGTTGGGGGCCAAAGATAATTCCACCCCCACGCCATAGCGGTGAACGAATTGAACCCGCCCGCGCCCGACCGGTTCCTTTTTGTCGCCAGGGCTTACGACCCCCCCCACGGACTTCTGAGCGGGTTTTAGTGCTCGCTGTCCCTTGGCGGGCATTGTTCATCTGTCGCACAATGGCGCGATGCAGAATATGAGCCGCGTTTTCTTCTTTGGCAACTTTTAGCTCAAAGGAGGTTTGCCCTGCCTCGTCTCCTTGCCAATTTTTAACAGTACACTCAACCATGTTTTTTCCCTTTTAGTTTGATTTACTACCCACGATGTTGGCAGGGGCAATACTGATTAAACTACCGGGTTTGCCAGGGACAGCGCCTTTAATTAAAAGCAGGTTTCTTTCGTTGTCAACCCGCACGACGGTCAATTTCCGAGTGGTAATTTGTTTGCCGCCATAGCGTCCTGCCATTTTCTTACCGGGATAGACCCGACCGGGAGTGGTTCCTGGGCCAATTGAACCGGGTTGACGGTGGTTCTTAGAACCGTGTGCCATCGGCCCGCGTCGGAAGTTATGCCGTTTTTGATATCCGGCAAAACCTCGTCCCATACTGGTTCCGGTGACATCTACCAGTTGACCCGGTTCAAAAATATCGGCTTTGAGTTGTTGACCTAGCTCGAATGAGCTTGTATCATCCGTGCGATATTCCTGAAGGTGACGCAATAACGTTCCCCCAGACTTCGCGAGATGACCTTGCTCAGCACAACTGAGATATTTATTCACCTCTCGACCTGGGTTTTTTTGAGTATTCAGTTTACGGGTTTTGTTTTTCACTTCCCCATAACCGAGCTGAAGGGCACTATAGCCATCCGTTGAATCGGTTTTAATTTGGGTAATTGTACATGGCCCAGCTTGGACAACCGTAACTGGAATCGCTTTTCCAGTCTCTGACTCAAAGACTTGAGTCATGCCAAGTTTTGTGCCGAGGATTCCTACAGACACTTAAACTAGCCTCTCTTTTCTAAGCACTACAATAGAGCCGGATTCACGCTTGACACATTAAATCCGTTAACTTTTTGGATATTAGTGACACTGTCAGCAGCGTTCCTAATGAACCCCAGGCAGCTAAAAATGATTTCCTATTGTTTAACAGATTAAAAACCTGCTGTCTCAGGAATGTTTCGGGCTACTTGTGGGTTTAAACTACTGAACTGAGTTAAATCTCAGTTTTTCCAGATGTCATCAGGACTTGAGTAAATTACTACTCAGTATCCTTTTTTCCACTGAGGATAAGCTCAACCCAATTATGCCAGTTTTTGGCAAACTCAACAGTTTTGGGATTAAACTTTATCGATATCGATTTGAACTGGACTTCCTACTAGCTTCCTATAATTTGCACTGTCCTGAATCTACTCAAACCTTTCTGGGGGCTACTTTCACCCACTTTAGTCAGACTCAAATCAGCAGTGCAATGGAGAACTAAAATCAAGTTATTTCACGACAATACTTAATTCTATGCAAAACTCGTTGATTTGTCAATGATTTAATCCCCGTCAATTATGGTAAAAGGAAATCTCCTGTTTCATCTGCTGATTTCTATCTCGGCAAGAGTATGGTAAGATACCACCCAACTGCAAATGATCTGATGGGAAACAATTCTTTTAACTCACAAGGGCAAAATTAGATCAGATTTTATAGAATCGAGTTATCTTTATACCTGATAGATAAAATTTAAATTTATGGCATTAATCACTACAGGCGGTAAACTGCTCAAAGATTTAGAAACTTATGGTTCTCTGGCTCTCTATGTCCCGCTTGAAGGGGGGTTTGAAGGACGTTATCGTCGTCGGTTGAGAGCAAAAGGATATACCACCCATAGCTTATCAGCCCGTGGGTTAGGAGACTTAGCGGCTTATTTAACCGGTGTCCACGGGGTACGCCCACCTCATTTAGGTAAGAAAAGTAGCGGCCAGAATGCTGCGGTGGGAAATGTATACTATATACCGCCGATTATTCAATCTCAGTTAGAACAGTTACCTTCAAACTCAAAAGGATTAGTATTATGGATCATTGAAGGTCATATTTTATCCAGTGCAGAAATTGCCTTTTTAACAGAACTCTCTCAACAAATGGATCGGGTTAAAATAGCGATTGAAATGGGAGGGAGTCGTTATTTCCGTTGGCAACCCTTGAAAGAGGTTTCTGTTGCGGCGTAGTCGGGGTCAAACCGTAGATTTTGGGGATCGCGAGCAGTGCGATACGGCGGTAAGCCACGCGATCCGATCGCTCACACTTCCTTAGAAGCATAGGGAGAACAGAGAATCTAAATAGTATCAGGATTACAAATTTATTTTTTAAAATTATATTAATTACTCTTTGTTGTTCCTTATTTTGTTAACAATAGTTTCATTTTTCGTGTTTTATTGATTTTTCCTTTTCTTTTGATTATTGCAATTTTAGTCTATAGAAAAAAATACCAAGCTGCTTGATTTTATTGGTGAGCACAGATTGTTCCTTTTGCTTCTTTTTTTATGTCACTTTTACCTGGTTTTCATATCATTCCTGCTTCCTCACGGATGATTGACAGTAGGTTAACCTCTATTGTTGTATTGTTATCATTTTTTTGATCAATGCAAAAATTTATATAAACTACAATAATAAACAGGATTAGGTTTAACGATAGGTCAAAATTTTATTAATTTAATGGGAGGTTAAATTACGGTAAAAAGCATCGTAGACAAAGGAATAATTTTAAACTTTAACCTGTGATATTCCTGTGACTTTTATTAGTAGTTTAGAAGATGTTATGGATCAAGTTAAAGCGTTTGAAATGGGCGGTGTTGATGATAATTATGAAACCTTTTGCTACTCCAGAAGTGATTGCGAGAACAGGAAAATCAATTGCAAATTATGAAAAAAATTCAACAATCTGGATAGAGGTATTGACAGGTGTACAATAACAGTTAGTATAGAGAACATTTGAGTGTTGAGGGAGGACATATCCCTATTTCTACATCCCTCGGTTTTAGGTAAAGAGCACAAACTGTTATAGCGTTTAGAGTAGGGCTAGGGAGACTATCATGTTTGCTTAAAAACTTGTTATAAACCTTAAATAGAATTGAATTACCTTTTCTCGTTACCCTTTCTCACTTAAAGAGTCAAAGATTAGACCTATGGAACCACCTCTAGAACGAATTCAACTTTCTCAAACCGCAAAAGAACAGCTTTTGAAATTAAAACGAATTACTCATATTGATCAATGGAATATTCTCTGTCGTTGGGCTTTTTGTTGCTCTTTAGCCGAACCCACTTCTCCCTCACCGGTTAATATTCCAGCCAATAGTAATATTACACTGACCTGGCGTGTTTTTGGGGGCAAAAGCTCAGATTTACTCGCGATGGCATTAAAGCAACGCTGTTATCAAGATGGCTTGGGAACAGATCAAGAGACATTAGCAACTCAGTTTCGGTTACATTTACATCGAGGAATTGGTTATTTAGCAGGAGATTCAAATCTCAAAAATATTGAAGATTTAATTTGTATGGCGCTGAAGTCAGGCAGAGATTAATAAGATCGCGAAGTTTGATTGTCTGAAGATATAAATAACTTTTAAAAAATTGAGATGAAAAGATAAAAATATTAGTCTAATCGACTATAATAGATAGAATCTTTATCTCCTTAGCTATCTGTCTCTTGAGGAAGATGATTACTTATTTTTTATGCCGTTGTGGCTTTCGCTAGTTAGAAAAAGCCAGTACACTAGGAACAGTTAAATATATTTCGTATAATTGCAGAAGAGATTTCTTTTTAGGTAATAACTATGGCGCTCAAACGATCCAAGAAATACTATAACGTCATGGAGGATTTAGTTGCTGAAGAAGTCCGAGGACAGTTAGCCAGCTTGTCACCTCGGTTGACTCAGTATATTAAGCAATTTGAAGTAGAAACTTATGCACTCAACCGTTTGCCGACTCTGTATGCGTGCAGTCGTGAAGGTTGGATGCATCAGCAAAAGCGAGCCAGAAAAGAGTTTCAAGGAGTCGTTAAAACCGCTGTCCGTCAAGCAATCGCAGCAGTCCAACGGGATTTGCTCAAAAGTTCTACACCTTTGTTTCAAGACGAAGAAGGGGTTTCTAGCCTTTCCTCCTTGTCAAAAGAAACCTCAAGCTCAGCTCAGTATTTGAATCGTGGGGGTTATTCACATCGCTCTGGGCGAAAGCGGAGTCATTCAAACATTATGTAATCATTGATTAAGGCGATCGCGATCACGGCTAGGGTAAAAATGACCAATTGGCCCCTGACCTGCGCCCAGATTGAGGGCATAAAGGAGTGCCTGAGTCACATAGTTTTTTGCTTTCGTTACCGCAGTTAACAAATCTGTCCCCATTGCTAACTGAGCCGCTACTGCAGCGGATAACGTACAACCTGTACCGTGAGTGTTGGGTGTATCTACTGTCTGAGTCCGTAATGTCTGTAACTGTGTGCCATCAAACCAGACATCAACCCCTCGCAAAGCACCAGACATACCGCCACCTTTAACTAATACTGCCCGCACACCCAGTTGGTAAATCTGTTGAGCGGCTTGCTGCATTTGTTTTAAAGTATTAATTTCAACTCCAGTCAAAATTTGGGCTTCATAACGATTAGGGGTAACCAAAACTGCTTTGGGGATTAATAGATCCCGCAGGGCAGACACTGCATCATCATCCAATAACTGAACTCCAGCGCGAGAGACCATCACCGGATCGACCACTAATGGTTGAATGTGTAACGCTTCTATTTGAGCCGCCACAGCTTGAATAATCTCACTATTAAGCAGCATTCCTGTCTTTGCACCCTGCACACCAATATCGGTGACAACAGCGTTTATTTGAGCTTCTACAGCCTCTGGAGGCAGAGGATCGACCCGGTTAACTCCCAGAGTATTCTGAGCCGTGATGCAGGTAATCGCACTTGTACCGTGGACTTGATGAAAGGCAAAAGTGCGTAAGTCTGCTTGAATGCCTGCCCCCCCACCACTATCTGAACCCGCAATGGTTAAGGCGACTGGAATATTAGAGGTGTCGGTTGCAGTCTTCATCTCAGGTTAACGGGTGGGTCGTCTGCGTCTGAGAAAGTCGGGAATATCTAATCCCGGTGGAGTTTTCGGTTCTGAAGAGAGGGGAGAGGCTGTCGGGGTAGGTGATGCGGGGATCACTGGTTTTGTTCCTGTCGGTTCTTTTTCTTTGACAGTTGCCATGGGTTGGGATTGTTTAGACTCAGGTGAGAACCCTGTGGCAATCACAGTAATTTTCACTTCTCCTTGGAGGCGTTCATCAATCACGGCACCGAAAATGATATTCGCATTGGGATCGACTACTTCATAGATTGTTTCGGCAGCCGAATTCACTTCATGTAAGGTTAAATCCGTTCCCCCAGTAATATTAAATACAACGCCCTTAGCGCCTTCAATTGAGGACTCGAGTAAGGGAGAAGAAATCGCAGCCATTGCCGCTTCTCGCGCCCGAGACTTCCCGGAACCCAAGCCAATGCCTAATAAGGCTGAACCCGCATCAGCCATCACAGCCCGGACATCGGCAAAGTCAACGTTGACTAAACCGGGAATGGTAATAATATCTGAGATCCCCTGAACCCCTTGGCGCAGCACATCATCCGCGTAACGAAATGCTTCTTGTACAGGCGTTTGCTCATTAATCACTGAGAGCAATTTATTATTGGGGATGACAATTAAGGTATCTACTCGGCTTTGTAAGCCATTAATCCCGTCTTCAGCTTGAGTAATGCGACGACGACCTTCAAAAGTAAACGGTTTGGTTACCACACCAATAGTTAAAGCCCCAACTTCCTTGGCAATTTCTGCCACAATGGGCGCTCCTCCGGTGCCGGTTCCCCCTCCGAGTCCAGCGGTAATAAATACCAAATCTGCTTCTGAAAGAGCATTAGCAATTTCATCACGGGATTCTTCGGCAGCCTTTTGTCCAATAGCAGGATTTCCACCAGCCCCCAGTCCACGAGTTAACTTTTGACCAATTTGTAACCGTTGTTCTGCTTTAGATTGGGCTAGCGCCTGAGCATCGGTGTTAATCGCCCAAAACTCGACCCCAGAGACTTCGCTTTCCACCATGCGATTAATCGCATTGCCACCACTACCCCCAACACCAATGACTTTAATCCGAGCGGCATTACTCGGTACAATATCACCGAGCCAAGAGTCTTCACGGGGTGTAGGATTATTATCATTACTCGAGTTTGCCAACATTTCACCTTTGCGAAACGGATTTGATGAGTCAGACGCTAACCGTAAGTTCCCCGTTTCTTCAGACTGATTATTGCCTTGGGGATGACCCAGATTATTCTTAGATGTCATTTTAATCGATAGGGGTAGATTATAACAGTTCAATTTAACTAACTTAAACTCAACTATAGGGTAAGTTGGGTGAGAAACCAAGGGAAATAACGACCTCGTTGAGTTGAGATTGTGTCTGATTTTAATCAACAGTTGGACAAATGTTTAGGTGTTGTTGATCCCTGGAGATTACCTAGAAAAGTTTAATCGGCTGACAACAGTTGAATCATAGGAGAGGCTGGATTTTTCAGATCAATATAATCGATTTGGCTAATGTCAATTTGTTGAGGTAATTGTCTCATTCGATCGATGGCTCGTAACTGTTCTGGGAACCGGGGAGTGTAAGGGCCGAGATGAACCATACCCATCTCGGTCGTCAAAATAATATTAGCTGGATCTTGCCAATTAATTTCTTCGATCGCCACTGGGCTGCGACTGAGAGCTTCGTAAACGGGAGGCCAGTTGGGTCGATATTGTTCCAGGTTACCAATGATCTTCAGCGAGGGCAGTTGGCGAGTCCGTTCTAACTCAGTATAACTTTCCAGGGGCATCCATCCCCCTTCTGGATCTAGCCAGCCGACTTGTTGGGCTTGAGCTTGAGGGCTTAGGGTGGCGGCGGGTTGGACAATCGCGACAGGACGACGTTCTGTAATTTCAACCCTCAGATGGGGCGGAAACAGTTGACGAGTTACCCTGGCTCCGGCGATCGCGCTTTCTAATTCTAAAGTATCTTCCAGGGCTTTGGGTTGAACCTGCCAGAGGGGTTGAGGATAAGACAGCGGCAGCAAAGATTTGACCCCCGAGTTAGATAAAATATAGTTGCCCTGAATTTCGACTTGTTCGGGTTGACGAATTAACCAGATTGGCTGATGAATCAGCCAAAATAATCCACCTGTGAGTCCACCCACAGCTAAACTTTGCCAAATCACTTGAATCAGCTTCAAACGACGTTGACGACGTAATTTTTGCCGCCGTTGATCTAATTCAGTGGACGAAATTGAGATCATGTTAGTCATCGGTTATTCGTATTTGAGTTATAGGTTATTTACTGTTGGAGAGAGTCGGGTGTTGAGGGTGAGGCTACGCCAACCGTAAACGTGCTTGCTGAGAGTGATTTGTTTCTCCCCTTGTCCGGAGTCTCCCTTCAACCCTGTTCTCCCTAGGGAATGTCTCCCCTCACCCCGATCGCCAGCGTGTCAATTTATACTTTAACTTGAGATCAATAGTGATAATAGGGCGTTATGGTCAGCTTGGATTTTAGTCGATTTTATAAGGCTTGTAACCCCAGTAAAACCATCAACATGGCGAACCCTGAGGATCGCAAGTACTACATTGACTTTTCCTCAGTTCGCGGAAATGATATTGTTCGAGAACTGAGCCGTACAATTACTCTGCTTTCAGGAGATGAACCGAGTTGTCAGTTGTTTTCTGGACACATTGGGTGTGGTAAGTCTACTGAGTTATTTCGTCTTAGAGATAGTTTAGAGCGCTTGGGGTATCATGTGGTCTATTTTGAGTCATCCCAAGATTTGGATATGGCTGATGTAGACATTAGTGATATTGTCTTGGCTATTGCTAGACAAGTGAGTGAAAGCATCGAAGCGGCTCAAATCCGGATTAAGCCAGGATATTTTGCTAACTTATTTGGCGAAATTTCAGGTTTCTTGCAAACACCGATTGATTTATCAGCCGAGGCTGAGTTGTCGGTGGGTATTGCTCGAATTACAGCTAAAACAAAGGATTCTCCTAAGTTACGCTCTCAATTGAGACAATACTTAGAACCTCGAACCAGTAGCATTTTAACTGCGATTAATGACGAATTACTCGAGCGTGCTAACGAGGCATTAAAGGCAAAAGGGCAAAAAGAGCTGGTTGTGATTATCGATAACTTAGATCGAGTCGATAATTCGCCAAAGCCTTGGGGACGAACTCAGCCGGAATATTTATTTGTCGATCGAGGAGAACAATTAAAGCGGTTGAATTGTCATGTGGTTTACACCATTCCCCTCACCCTGATGTTTTCTAATGATTATGGTCGGCTGTCTAGTCGCTTTGGAGTTAAGCCTAAGGTTCTTCCTATGGTACCCGTTAGACAGCGCCAGGGTCAAGATCATCAAGCCGGAATGGAGTTACTCAAACAAATGGTACTGGCAAGAGCATTTCCTGATGTACCCGCAGCAGAAAGAACATCCTTGATTAATGACTTATTTGATTCTCCAGAAACTCTAGATCGACTCTGTCGAATTAGTGGGGGACATATGCGGCGATTACTGATGTTGATGTATAGTTGTTTACAGCAAGAAGATCCGCCTTTTTCCAGGGACTGCTTAGAAACGGTGATTCAGGAGTATCGTGACGATCTACTGGGAGCAATTACCGAAGATGAGTGGAAACTGCTGTTTGAAGTGGTCAAACATCAAAATGTCAAGGGTGAAGATGAGTGTCAAACCTTACTTCGCAGTATGTTTGTGTTTGAATATCGCGATCGCCAAGGGCGTTGGTTTGGGATTAATCCGGCTTTAGAGGAAACGTCTCAATATCAAGCCTTTTTGAAAGATCAACTTCAAAACTCAATTCCTGCTAAACTTTAACTGAACGGGTGAATTTTTATGTAGTCTGATTCACTCAACTGTAGCTTCTTTTCCGCTTTACATCTACCTCAATCTTACGGTGTCGATTTAAATATTTTCTGGTAAGTTAACAGATTAAGAGCATAATACTGGAGGATTTTATCCCATTTAGCTTTGATTATAAATGAGGATAATGTGATATTTTGTTATTGAAATTGCTAGAGTCCTTAACAATGGAGAATGAATCATAGCTGATTAACTCCTCAATCAAGAAAGTAGATTAAAATCAAGAATAATTTTTATTAATTTATTTGCGATCGCAGAGATTTTGATCTTGAGCAGTTAATTTTCTATTAATCATGAATTTCAATTGAAGATTAACCCTGAAATAAAAGGTACGAATATAAAATTGTGCTGATTTTTATAGTTAATCCCAATTATTGTAAAATTACCTATCATTTGATTAATGATTCAAGATACTAAACAGCATTAATCACGAGATTAATGTTAAACAATTTTATCACCTGATATCCGATGCAGTTCAATGCTTCTAAAATCCTCCCCAAAATTAATAATCACCAATCTCTATAGAACAAGCTACGTTTCAATTCACTATTCACTATGGCTCAATTCGATCATGATCTATCATTCTCAGCAAACCATAAAACGAGTATAATTTCCCTCTTTAAAAACACAATCAAATGATGAAAAGTATCTACTCCCGTCGAAAATCTCCCAGTCATCCAAACATTTAATTTGCTGATTCAGGTTGTTTTATGGACACGCTTTACAATTCCCCAGAAGTTACTCAACATAATCATCGTTCATTAAATCGCTTAATTCGAGCTATTACCCTCTCACAGGGACAATTTTCCCTGATTTTAGTCCGGTGTAACTATACTCAACTGCAACAGCAAGTCCTTCAGCAACTCCAGCAACAGACTGAAATTCCGATTCGCCAACTCACTTTAGCCTCTACTGTTAGAACCCTTTATAGTACAATTGCTGCTGAGTTAGAGAATACCTCAGTACCCGCCGCATTATTAGTTCGGGGTTTAGAAGGAGTCGTTGCCCTAGACCAACTGCTGAATTCAACTAACCAGGTACGAGATGAGTTTCGCAAACGCTTCCCCTTTCCCCTGGTGCTGTGGATTACAGATGATGTTGCCACTAAGATGATTCGCTTAGCTCCCGATTTCAAAAGTTGGGCGGCTGCTACCATTAAGTTTGAAATTGCCACCTGTGAGTTAATTGACTATTTAGATACACAAGCTCAACTCCTGTGGCAAAAAGCAGAGCAACGAGTCAAGCAAGGGGAAATCACCACAGCTAAAACGGCTTTGACTCAGATTGCGAGTACAGAAACTGTTCAAAGCTTAAATTACTTTACCATTGGCTCTTACCATCGTCGAGAACTAGAGTCGGCTTGGAGAGATTTACAACAGCGAGGTCATACCTTAACGCCTCGACTAGCAGCAGCCCAACAATTCATTTATGGGCAAGATAATGATGCTCATGACCAAAGTGATACAGCCCGCAGTCATTATCAAAATAGCTTAGGGTGTTTAACCCATTTAACAGAAGAAGTTGAAGCAGAAATCATTAACAAAACTTTGTGGTTACAAGGTCTGTTCTTATTTCATATTGCCTTAACCTATCGTTTACAAGCGGCTCGAAATCCAGGAGCGAACACCCCCCTGCTGCTACAAGCTCAAGCCACTTTAGAAGACTGTCAATCTGTGTTTGAGCAAGCCAACCGTCCCGACCTCGTGGCGGGGGTGATGTCGAATTTAGGGGCGGTTTTACAACGACTGCAACAGTGGGAAGCACTGCAAGCCTTTGCCGGAAAAGGGTTAAAAATACATCTGACTTATGGTACGTCCCGTCAGGTGGCTCAAGATTATGGATTTTTGGCTGAAGTTGCCCTGCAACAATCAAAATGGCAAAAAGCCAATAAGTTGGCTAAACTGGCGTTAGGAATTTTAGGTCAATCTGAACCGCTAGCAAGTCAAGGCTTTTATTTATTACTTTTAGCCCGTAGTTATAAACATTTAAAACGACAAGAACAAGCGATTCAAGCTCTAGAAATTGCCCGAGCTGAAACCGAGCCGAAATACGATCCTCAGCTATTTATTGATATTTTAGCAGAGCTGCGATCTATTTATTATCAGCAAGGACAATATCTGAATGCTTTTCGGATTAAAAAACAACAACGTGAAATTGAACATCAATATGGATTTAGAGCCTTTATTGGTGCTCATCAGCTTCAACCCCCTAAACAGGCTATTAATCCTTCTAGTTTAGTCTTAAAAAATCAGGCAACGATTGCCGAAGAAATGATGGCCTCTTGTCGGCAGCAAGATATTAATACATTAATACAAAGAATTGGTCGAGACGATCACAAATTAATTGTGATTCACGGGCCGTCTGGAGTCGGTAAAAGTTCTTTAGTGAAAGCGGGTTTAGTGCCAGCTCTAAACAATATTAGTTTGAGCGCTCGTAATGTTTTACCCGTTGTGGTTAATGTTTATACTCAATGGTCACGGGAGTTAGAGCGAAAACTAACTCAAGCTATCGTCACTCAAGAAAGCTTACCTCAACAAAACCACGAAAAAATTAAAAATATGTGGTTTCAAGTGATTACTCAAGCCTCTCATAAACAGTTGGGCTGGGGGGTACAAAATCAGCCTCGAAATCCTTTTATTTTAAATCCTTCTTCCTTTGTCGTTAAAAGTCTGCAAAAGAATGCAGAAAATAATTGTTTAACGGTTTTAGTCTTCGATCAATTTGAAGAATTCTTTTTTGTCAATAATTCAAAAGAAGTTCAAAATTTCTCTCGTTTTCTCAAGCTCTGTTTAGATTTTCCTTTTGTTAAAGTTGTCCTTTCCCTGAGAGAAGATTATCTTCATTATTTACTAGAATGTGAAGAATTCTGTCAGTTGGATGCAATTAATAATAATATTCTAGATAAAAAAATACGCTACCCTCTCAAAGACTTCTCAAAAGATGAAGCAAAATCCGTGATTAAGCGGTTAACTAAGCGAGCGCAATTTGAACTAGAACCTGCTTTAATTAATACATTAGTTGAGGATTTAGCCGATGAACAGGGAGAAGTTCGCCCTGTTGAATTACAAGTTGTTGGCGCTCAACTACAAGAAGAACGGGAACATGGAATTACAACTTTAGAGCAATATCAACAACTCGGAACTCATCCTAAATCGGAGTTAATTAAACATTCTATTGAACAGGTGGTTCAAGACTGTGGTTCGGAAAATGAAGCGACTGCATGGGATGTTTTATTTGCCTTAACGGATGAAAAATTTACTCGTCCATTGAAAACCAAGGAAGAGTTGATGGCTGCCGTCGATTCAAAACCCCAAAATTCACAGATACAAGAGACATTTCTTGAAGTGATTCTAGAATCCGGTTTGCTCTTGCGTTGGCGACAAAAACCAGAAGATCGCTATCAATTATTGCATGATTATTTAGTGGCTCCTATTCGAGAACGCTATAGTATTGAAGCTGAGAAACGACAATATGAAATTCACCAACGCTTATATCAAGCTCAAACCGCAAAACGGATTGCTGAAGCGGCTCAGCAAGTTACGTCTCAGCAATTAATTCATCGAAATCGCTTACTCAAACAATTACTGTGTGTCTCATTAATTACCGCGATGGGGCTAGCTTTTTCTACTAAAATTGCTTATAAACAAAAACAATTAGCCAATATTGCGACGCTGACAGCGGCTTCGGATGCCTTATTTTTTTCTCATCAAAAATTCGATGCGATTTTAGAGACGATGAGATCTAAAAAACAATTGACAGCACTGCAAAAGATGTCCGTTTTTAAACAAGATTTACAAGATACAGAATTACGAATCGCTGCCACGCTGCAACAAGCCGTTTATGGAGTACATGAACGTAACCGTTTAGAAGGTCATAGTGATGTGGTTTGGGATGTGAGCTTTAGCCCAGATGGTCAGTTAATTGCTTCAGGAGGGGTGGATCAAACGATTAAAATATGGACTCCTCAAGGCAAGTTATTGATCACTCTCAAAAGTCATAATGGTAGTATTACTAGCCTGACTTTTAGTCCGGATGGGACTCATCTTGCTTCTACCTCTAAAGATAAAACCATCAAAATTTGGGATCTGAGTCAGATTATTAATAATCCTCTTAATCCTCAGCCTATTATTCCCCTAACCCTTAAAAGTCATCAAGCAATGGTTTCCAGTGTGGCATTTTCTCCAAATGGTGAAATCATTGCTTCGGCTTCTGAAGATCAAACCGTTAAGTTGTGGAATTTAGAAGGAAAACTTCTCAATACTTTCAACTACAATGTGCCATTAAACTGGGTACGATTTAGTCCAGATGGTAAACGGATGGCAGTGGCTGCCGATCGAGGTATTGTTCAACTCTTTAGTCTGCAAGGAAAACGTTTGATTCAACTGGTTCATAGCCGCTGTCAAGCCTGTAAAGTATTTGGTGTCAGTTTTTCCAAAAATCGTGAATTGATTGCCACTGCGGGTTCAGATGGAACCGTAAAGCTGTGGAATAATAAAGGCCGATTGTTAAAAATTCTGCGAGGACATACTCAGGTGATTTATGGGGTTAAGTTTTCAGCAGATAGTCAAATGATTGCCACCGCCAGCGAAGATAAAACGATTAAACTTTGGAATATAGAAGGAAAATTATTACGCACGTTTGCAGGACATGGGGATACCGTCACCAATATTAGTTTTTCTGCCGATGGTCAAACCTTAGCCTCTTCTAGCTACGACAAAACCGTCAAACTGTGGAAAATTGAAGATATTCCCTTGAGAAGATTGGAAGGACATACAGATCGGGTTTTGACTGTTCGCTTTAGTCCGAATGGTCAAATTTTAGCCAGTGGATCTCAAGATCAAACTATTAAACTTTGGGCAAATTCTGGAAAACTGTTACAAACTTTGACAGGACATAGCGATCGGGTGGCGGCTGTGAGTTTTAGTCCCAATGGTCAACAACTGGCAACAGTTAGCTATGACAAAACCATTCAGTTATGGCAACTGCATTCCCCAAGGGTTCCTTCGGGAAAAACCCCCGATCCAACTCGAAATATTAACTCCCCTCAGGGATTAAATGATTTAGAATTTCTTCAGTTTGGTTCCCCGATGTTATCTTTACCGCCAGAAATTACCGAAACTGCGGCTGTATCGATTAACGCTTGGCAGGCCCATCAAGATAGTATTCTCAGTGTGAGTTGGAGTCCAAATCCCCACCAGACGCTGATTGCAACAGCCAGTAAAGATAAAACTATTGGTTTATGGGACGGCAATGGTGGTTTAATTCGGCGGTTGACTGAACATCAAGATCGCGTTAACAGTGTAAGTTTTAGTCCCGATGGTCGCATTCTTGCTTCTGCCAGTGATGACGGTACGGTCAGATTGTGGAGTCGAGAGGGTCAATTAATTAGAACGATTAACGCCCATCATAGTTATGTGTTGGGGGTGAGTTTTAGTCCCGATGGTCGAACTTTGGCTTCGGCGGGATATGACAATACGGTTAAACTCTGGGATAGACGGGGAAATTTACTGAAAACGTTGTTGAAAGGATCGAGTGATAGCGTTACCAGTGTGGTGTTTAGTCCCGATAGTCAACTGGTTGCTTCTGCCAGTTACGACGGCTATGTTCGCCTCTGGAGTCGTCAAAGTGGAACATTGCTAAAAACCTTGAGGGGACATACTGACAGTGTGATGAGTCTACAATTTAGTCCGGATGGTCGAACTCTGGCTTCGGCCAGTCGAGATCGGCAGATTATTCTTTGGAACTTAGATCTTGATGACTTAGCCAATCAAGCCTGTGATTGGCTGAGAGACTATCTTCAGAATAACCCTAATGTGAGTGAAGCGGATCGTCGGCTCTGTTCTAGCCTCTGAGAGAGGGAAACCTATCATTTTGTTCCGGGGAGCGTGCCAACAGAAGCGCAACCCTACAGCCCACACTTACCCTCAACTCCCGATCAGACCATGATCAACATCCAATAATGTGATAAAGTTAAAAATTGTAAAGAAATATAAGTTTTCTATTATCTCCTGGTTAAAAAAGTTGTTAATTATTAGCCAAATAAAATCACAGATGAAGCCAAATTGGATACAAAAGTGTCTGGTGGGGCTGATTGCCTGGGGTTTGTGCCTCTCAACTTGGGCGATCGCACCCGCTGCTTATGCGTTTGATAATCCCGATCTACTTCCAGAAATCCAAACTCCGATCATTGATCTGGCAGGAGTTTTGACCGAAATTCAAGAAAATCGTCTGGCAGCAGATATTGAACAGTTTGAAGCCTCAACTGGATGGAAACTACGGGTTTTAACTCAGTTCGATCAAACCCCAGGACGTGCGGTCAAGGATTATTGGGGACTAAACAATAAAAGCGTTTTACTGGTTGCCGATCAACGGGGAGGGAATATTTTAAACTTTAACGTCGGTCGTGAAGTTTATCCCTTACTCAACCGTACCTTCTGGGTTGAGTTACAAACCCGCTATGGTAACCAGTTTTTTGTCCGAGATAACGGTGAAGACCAATCTATTATCCAATCAATCACAACTGTGAAAGATTGTTTACTCGATGGCGGATGTCGCGTTGTCCCTGGACTGCCTCGGGAGCAATGGATTTTAACACTGATCACCTCAGCATTAGGGGGAGTGATTTGTGGCATTGCCGGCATTCCTCGTAAAGAAGGACAAATCTTTGCTTGGCAATGGGCATTAATTTTTTCGCCTTTGTGGGGCATCTTGTTTATTGCCTTTGGAATTGGTCCGGTGGTGACGCGCACCTCCGACTGGATCCCATTGGTGCGAAATATTTTAGCTTTCTTGATTGGCGTTTTAGCCGCCTATCTCACACCGATGTTTAGTCAATCTTCCACATCGGAAACTTAAACTTGATGGGTCTGTTTTCCCATTTGGGCTGAGAGGAGTGAAATCAACACTTCCTCAGCTTCAACAGATAAAGTTTTCTTGCATCCCTCAAAGTTGTCACTCAATTCCAGTAGAAGACTGGTATGATTTGAGAGTAAACTTGAGCATTTCAAGTTTGTAGGTCCGGGTTTAGGCAACTTTTATCAACGAAGGCTGCGATTAGGCAGTTCTTTCACCCTCGGGAAATATTCAGGTTATGGAATGGCACATCACTGATGCCCAAAGTTTAGGGATTATTGATCATGAGATTGGCGATCATGTTTTTTCCCCAGCAGAGTATGAGATTGTTCGTCGAGTCATTTACGTTACTGCCGATTTTGAATATAAATCTCTCGTGAGATTTTCAGATCAAGCACTACAAGCGGGTGCTGCTGCATTAGCGGCCCGAACAACGATTGTAGTGGATGTGCCAATGGTGCAAGTGGGAATTACACCTCAAATTTTGGCTACATTTGCCAACCCGGTTTACTGTTCAATGGAAGCTGTTACCCGGCCGCAACGGAAGAAAAGCCGCACCGCTTGGGGCATTCAAACCTTAGCCCGACGTTACCCAGAAGCCCTATTTATTATCGGCCAAGAACAAACAGCCCTTTCCGCGTTGGTTGATTTAATTGAAGCAGAAGAGATTAAACCCGCTTTAGTTATTGCCACCCCCTCTGGGTTTGTGGGGGCTGATGTCAGTAAGTCTCGGTTAAATGATTCAATGGTACCTCATATTCGCATTGATGGCCGTAAAGGGAGTTCTGTCGTCAGCGTTGCCATTATGAATGGGTTAGTAGACTTAGCCTGGCAGGCTTATGGCCGCGAAGCCAATATGAATTAATCATATTCTGTGGCTTGATCTTCTCTTGGGACTCTTTGCTGACGATAACGCGAACGCATTTTGCGACTGATCTCAATAAATATATCCCGTCGTAAATAAGGATAATCACTCACCCACAGATTTTGACTGGGGATATAAATATCTGAAACTTGGCTAATGCGGCTAAGATCGTCAAGATAAGACATAATAATCATTTGTGCCGTCTGACCTCGATTCAATTTTTTATGATAGCGATTGAGGGGCGCTTGAATACAAGTTTTAAACCCGCTTTGATCTCCCACTTCAACATTAATCCGACGTTCTAAGTTTTCAATAATAATCAATTCTCCCCGCTTATTAACAGATTCTTGTTCGCTGGTGACTGCTTCGCTTAGATAGATATCTAATACTTTTCCCTGCCAAAATCCACAGTAAGGATGTTTACGACATTCTAAATTTTTGAGACTGGCTTCTAAAATCGGCCCCCACAACCAATATAATCCGGCAATAATGCCAATCAATATAAATAGAAGTTGTAAAGCCTCTCCACTGACAGAAACTTCGAGTAATACAATCACTAAAGCAATAGCGGCTGAAATCAATAATCGCTTTAGAAACTGGTCTGGCTTTCCCCAACAATGTTTAAACTGCTCAGCCGTGGCTACTGCTGGAATCAGTTCTTCAAAGGTTTTACGAGTAATCGGAATCAACATAGATGTAAGTTAAGAATTCATCTCGGATGTGAGACAATTCAGATTTTGGTTTGGACTCATAAATACAACTTTAATTTAACTGTATCTCAAATTGATAGAAAATTAAGGCTCAGTCGAATCACCTTCAACCTGAGCTAAAGCTTTCTGCATCCGAGGTGTTGCTAAAAATTCCTCCGTATCCTTCAGCAAGCGAGTGCCCCACAAGTTATCCTGAAGAAATTGTAAATCTCCATAACGCCCATCTAAACGCAGGGCTGCTTCTCCCATGGCTAAACCCTCATCTGTTTCTCCTTGAACATACAGAGCCACACCAACCGCCAATAAAGGTTCTGCGGCTTGTTGGTCAACCTCTAGGGCTTTTTGCCAATTTTCAATCGCTGCCTCAATATCCCCCATTTCATATTTAACCAATCCTACATTATTAATCGCCGGCCATAATGTTTCTTCTTGCTCAAATGCCTTGTTATATTGGGTAATTGCCTTTTTCAATTGTCCGCTCATAAAATAAGCATTTCCCAAGTCAAATAAAGCCGAAGGTGCATTCGGCTCTTCTCTTAACCCCGCTTCAAGCTGAGTAATAGCTCGACGATATTGTTTCTGACGAAAATACGCTTCTCCTAAAACAAAGCGAACTCCGGCATTATCCGGTTCAATCACCTGTGCTCTCTCAAGGGCTGCAATTCCTTGCTCGACTTGTTCAACTTGTAGGTATAAACTCCCCAATAGTGCCCAAGTTTGATAGTTTTGAGGCGCTAGCTCAGTTGCCAACTCAGCCCGGGGAATTGCCAGTTGATATTGCTGAAATCGGGTTAACTGCGCGGCTTCTTCAATCAAGCCAATGCCTGTTTGCTCAATTTGCTCAGGATCTAACTGGATGGTATAAGGGACAAGCGCCTGTCCTCTGACAGCTTGAGGGACGCTCCACAATCCAAAGGAAATAGCGAGAGTCAGTAGGGAAATTCGATTGGGCACAATATTGCCTAGAATACAATAGTTATCCGTTAAATTTTAATCAACTTCCTAACAATTGTCTACGTGAGGTTGAGATCTAATGGTAAGAGAATTTCAAATTCTGTACCGATTCCCAGTTGCGATCGCAGCTTGAACTGACCGCCATGTTTAGCAGTAATAATATAATAACTTAAACTTAAGCTCGTTTCTTTTTCTACCCGTTTATGAATTGAAAAAGAGTCTAATATTTTTGAGCGTTTTTCAGCCGACATCCCAGGGCCGTTATCAAAAATCCGAATTGAGATCCAATTGCGTTGCTCCCCCGGACAATTACAAGTGTTATCTGAAGTGTGAATTGCTGTGGTGATTTCAATTTGAGGCGATTTTTGTAAGTGCCGATTTGGGGATTGTTGTGAATGTTGTGAACCAAAATCTTTTTCCCATCTTTTTGTAGCAGCCTGATTTAATAATGCATCAATTGCATTTGTTAAAATATTCATTAAAACCTGATTGAATTGTCCAATATAACAATAAACAGGAGGAAGCTTGCCATAATCTTTTAAAATTAAAATATCACTTGATACTCGACTTTTAAGAAGAAGTAAAATACTTTCTATACAACTATTAATATCAGCGGGTTTCGGATGAACTTCATCTCCGTGGCAAAAATTTTGTAAACTGGTTGATAACTTTTTCAGTCGTTCTGCCCCAGTTTTTATACTATCAATAACTTGATGAATATCTTCAGATAAAAAATCAAATTCTATTTCTTCTTTAATCTCTTGAATTTCAGGCGCGGCTGAGGATTGACAGGACTTTTCATAAGCTGCTAATAATTTTATTAGATCTTTATGGTAATCCGTCAAGTGAGAAAGATTACCCCAAATAAAACCCACGGGATCTAAAATTTCATGGGCAACGCCATCGACTAAACGCCCTAAACTTGCCATTTTTTCACTTTGAATCATTTGAGCTTGAGTCCGCTCATAACGCACCTGAGTTTCAATTCCTCTGATTTGCCAATAAGCCAGATTCAGTTCATGAACATCTAGTAATCGATAGGATAAATTTAATGGATTGGGTTGAGAATGATCGACAACAACCAATGGATCGCTTGCTAATTCTGACGAACGCCTTAGTGCTTTCTGAGCTGCATTAAGAATTAGAGTATCTGCTGGTAAAACTAATGCTTTGGCTCGAATATAACTATAAAGCACTCGTAGCGGTTGATGTAAAAATATCTTTAATCCCTGGGGACGAATCAAGAATTCTAAAAGTTGTCGCCGGGAAATCATCCCGAGGAAGGTTGTATTTTTATTTTCCGTCTGTTCTACGATGACTACACCGGGAACTAATGGATACTTTTCAAACAGTTGAGCCACTTCAATCCCTAAACATTCAGAATCCACTTGAAAATTATATAAAGGTAAATCTTCTAAAGTTGATTCTAGACTTAAATCAAAGTGTTTTCCTTCTGATAGTACGGGGGCAATGATTGGGGGATTTACTTCATTAATCACAAGCTTAAAGGTATATAGACGACTCTTCTAAGCTAACATTAGTCATTGTTAACGACGGACTATTTATCATTTGTTATTAATGCGTTGTTGGGCGGGGTAAGGCTTTGCCTATAGTAACTTACGTCACAATATTGAGTGGCTCAGTCGAACTGTAGGCAGCGAGGAAACAAGCACCTCTCACCCTAAACCCTAACCCCACACCTTATTTCCAGGCGTAGCGCTATAACCAACAACTCATCATGAAATCAAATCAGGAAAGACTTGTTTAACAGCCGGATGGACAAGCTGATGACTGGCTATATTTAATCCTTTTGCTAAAGCCGGGTTGAGTTCTAGCGCTTTGATACCATGTTCAGCCAGTTGCAAAACATAGGGTAACGTACTGTTATTCAACGCTTGGGTCGCTGTCCAAGGCACTGCTCCCGGCATATTCGGTACGCCATAGTGAACCACCCCAGCTTCGACATAAGTCGGCTGCGTATGAGATGTGGGATGCAATGTTTCCACACAACCCCCTTGATCCACCGCTACATCTACGATCACAGAACGAGGGCGCATTTTAGCTACTAAATCTCGCCAGACTAACGTCGGTGCTCTGCGTCCCAATACTAAAACCGCACCAATTAATAAATCAGCATCCGGAACCAGGGTTTCAATTTGCGAAGAAGTGCTATAGAGCAGTTCCACTCTTGAACCAAACAGAGTTTCTAGGGTAGCTAAACGATCCACGTTAATGTCTACAATTTGGACTTGAGCACCTAATCCGATCGCAATTCGAGCCGCTTCTGTGCCAACCACACCGCCGCCTAAAATTAAAACTTTACCCGGTTTCACGCCAGGAACCCCACCCAGGAGGACACCGCGACCCCCTTGTTGGCGTTCTAAAAAACGAGCACCAAATTGCACAGATAAGCGACCTGCAATAATACTCATGGGTGTTAGCAGCGGCAATTTACCGTCAGGGAGTTCTACTGTTTCGTAGGCTACTGCTTTTACCCCGCTTTGGATTAGATGTTCAGTCAATTTGCGATCAGCAGCCAAGTGCAGATAAGTAAATAGAAGTTGATTGTCTTGAATGAAGGAATATTCATCCGGCAGAGGTTCTTTCACTTTCACCACTAATTCTTGGTTCCAGGCTTCTAATGCAGAAGAGACAATTTTGGCTCCCACTTGCTGGTAGTCCTCGTCTGTAAAGCCGGCTCCCACACCCGCACCTGTTTCTACAAAAACAGTGTGACCAATTTCTGTGCAAACTCTGACGCTGCTGGGGCTAAGTCCCACTCGAAATTCCTGATCTTTGATTTCTTTAGGAATACCAATGTCCATGACTACAACCTCAAATTATGTATGATTGCTGATTCTGTTGATTGTAGAGAATCCATGCATCAGCATATTGTTACAGGAAACAGAAAACTAGGGAGAAAAGGTTATTCCTCAGGTGCTAAATCGGGTAACAGCAGCCACAGTTGGCGCCGATCAATCCGGTTGATCACACCACTGATCTCAACGAATAACAAACAACAAATGACCCATTATCAATCACAAAGAACTCCCTCTCCCCTCTGACTCCCCCTAGACATCTGAAATCTTTCCTGTAGAATCAGAACAAAAATTAACGAATGTAAACTTGCCATTTTGAATTGTGGAGGATAGACCCATTACACTCACACTCAGCTCATCAAATCTCTCCAGTGCATCCGATGCCAATCAGCCTGTTCTTGAAGTTGAGGGCGGTTTTCCCTTACAGGGAGAAGTCAGAATCAGCGGTGCAAAGAATGCGGCTTTAGTCATCATTGCCGGAGCATTACTGTGTTCTGAAGATTGTCGTCTCCGAAATGTTCCCAACTTAGTTGATATCGCTCGGATGAGCCAAGTGATTGCGACCTTGGGGATTGATATTAAGCGCATGGGTGACACTCTTGAAATTAATTCGGCTCACATTACCGAATCTCAAGCCCCTTACGAGTTAGTCAGCAAGTTACGGGCGAGCTTCTTTATTATTGGCCCCTTACTGGCTCGTTTGGGGGTAGCACAGGTGCCTTTACCGGGCGGATGTGCCATTGGTGCCCGACCCGTTAATCTCCACGTTCAGGGGTTAAGAGCCATGGGCGCAGAGGTTTACATCGATCATGGTGTGGTTCATGCAGCGGTATCTGGACGGAGTCGGCGATTAAAAGGGGCACGAATTTACTTAGATTATCCCAGTGTGGGTGCAACAGAAACCTTGATGATGGCGGCGACTTTAGCAGAAGGAGAAACCATCATTGAAAATGCTGCCCAAGAACCCGAAGTGGTCGATTTAGCCAATTTCTGTTGTTCGATGGGAGCTAAAATTACTGGGGCAGGGACCAAAACTATCGTGATTTCCGGGGTTGAAAAAATGCATTCTACCGATTACTGGATTATCCCAGATCGGATTGAAGCCGGAACGTTTTTAATTGGCAGTGCCATTACTCGATCTCAATTGAGTCTGTTTCCCGTTATTCCTGACCATTTAATCGCTGCAATTTCTAAATTACGGAAGATTGGGGTTGAGATCATCTCAGAAGCCCCAGATCGCTTACGGGTGCGCCCCGGTGAGCGCCATATCGCCACCGATCTTGAAACCTTACCCTATCCCGGTTTTCCTACTGATTTACAAGCCCCTTTCATGGCGTTACTCACCTTATGTGAAGGCAGTAGCCTGGTGACTGAAACCGTGTTTGAAAATCGCTTACATCATGTCCCTGAGTTGGTGCGGATGGGTGCTGATATCCGAGTCAAAGGGAATACAGCCGTTGTCACCGGAGTGCCTTTCTTATCCGGTGCCCCTGTGACCGGTTCAGACTTACGGGCATCAGCAGCGATGGTGTTAGCAGCCTTAGCAGCGGAAGGCACCAGTACCATTCAAGGGTTACAACATCTCGACCGAGGCTATGAACAATTTGAGCAAAAGCTGCAAAAATTGGGGGCTAAGATTAATCGGATTCAATCTCAGTTGGTTGCGCCCTCGACCTAAAGTCCACTCAGTCTGTTGAAAAAGCCTTAAACTAAGTAGAGAGAAGGAGTTAGTTATTAGTGGCGTGTCTGTCTTCCGGTCAGCTAATAGCTAATTCCAGATTTTAACCACCTCACTGACACAGCACAGATATGACTTTCTCTCGCACTTCTTTAGTGGGTTTAAAAGCCGATCACTTTCGTCATCCTTTAGATGGGCAAGCCACTCGTACTCTCAAACAAATTCCGGGTTTGGATGTATTGATTCGACAGTTACTCGGAAACCTGGGAGAACAGTTTTTCTATTTAGAAAATATCGCCTCCGGGATTCTGGTGAGTGAAAAACAATTACCAGATTTACATCAACTGTTGATAGAAGCCTGCCAAACTTTAGATTTAGAACCCCCTCAGCTTTATGTTCGCCAAAACCCCGTTCCCAATGCCTACACGTTTGCGATGCGGGGAAAACAGCCTTTTATTGTGTTGCATACCTCTTTAATTGATTTGTTAACCCCGGAAGAAATTCAAGCTGTTATTGCCCATGAATTGGGTCATCTCAAGTGTGAACATGGGGTTTATTTAACGGTTGCTAATTTACTAGTTTTAGCCGCCGGACAACTGTCAACGGTGGGAACATTATTAGTTCAAGGGTTACAGTCTCAAATCTTGGAATGGGTACGTTGTGCTGAATTCACTTGCGATCGCGCCGCGTTATTGGCCACTCAAGATCCCAGAGTCGTGATGTCTGTCTTGATGAAGCTGTCCGGGGGATCTGCGCGTTTAGCCCCTCAACTCAATCTCGATGCCTTCCTGGAACAAGCCCGCGCTTATGATCAAATGAGTCAGACCGAAATGGGAGAACTCCTTAAAGAGGCTCAAACAGCCCAACTGACTCACCCCTTACCTGTTCTGCGGGCGCGAGAGGTAGATCGGTGGGCCAGCAGTCCAGATTATCAAAAATTGTTGCAAGGCGACAGAATGGTGTATAATAGTAAAGTTGAAAACACCCAGGGCGGGTGGCGGAATTGGTAGACGCACCACACTCAAAATGTGGCGACTTCGGTTGTGAGGGTTCGAGCCCCTCCCTGCCCATTATTTTTGTAAATCCAATTAATCAAATAAAAATTGATTATTCTCTAAATCTTGTTTTAACCGAGGATAATGAAGGGGAGCAAGAGATAGCCACCCTTGTTGGTTCTGAATGATACCTGCTCGCAGCAAGACCTGGACTTGAGCTTGTAATGGTCTTTCGAGATCGCCTAAACTAATCGCAAGCTGACTAACAGTCATACTACCATGCAATCCCAAGGAAAAGAGTAAATACCGATCTTCTTTGGTTAACTTGGGGAATTTAGGTAAATCAACCCGACCTAAGATAATCGGCTGAGACTCACTTTCTGCTGAAATATGAGCATCATTGGTTTCTTCTTGTTCAACGTCTTGTTGCTGTCGCAGAGAATTCAGCCAAAGCTGAGCAACCGCTGGTTGAGTCCCGAGAGAGAGATCTGCTAAACGTTCATAATACTTGCGTTCGGCTTTAGACTCCCATTCATCCTCATCACCCTCTTCAGACTCATCTGAGTCAGTTTCCTGTTCAAAATCAAAGTCTAACTTTTCCATTGCAGGTTGTAACCATTGTTTAATCTCCAGCGGTTCAAGGGGAGGTAATTCCAAGGTCGTCTCAAAATAATCACTCCACTGATAAACACAATTGAGATATTGCCAAGTCCAATAATTACAGCCAATCAGCCAAAATTGAGACTGATCTTGAAACAAAGTTTCTTGCAGCCATTCTACCCCATCCAAACCATAAAGGCAACGTAAAAAACACCAGCTTAAATCGGGAATCACTCTTAATTGATGGGGGGGAGAATCCGATTCAGTCGGCTCGATTTCCTGTTGCAATTGCGTTAAAATCGTTGAGTAATCTTGAGGGCGATGAGACCAAGGTAAGGAATGAATCACGAGGGAATCATCAATTGAACTGCCAGAAAGGGTTTGATGCAATAGAGAACTAATCGTATGAGTGGAATGGGATAATACCACTAAACAGTTACAACCACTGCCTTGTTGCCATTGGGTTAAAAGTTCAGTTAACTTAGAATCAATAGCAGTTTTATAAGGGTCTGGATGAGATAAAGCCGCAATATCCTTTTGAATCGGATCGAGTTGTTCTGGCGCTAAAGGATTCAGTTCTGAATCGGTTAGTTTTGCTTCTAATTCATTGGCTTGATCTTGAAGTTGTTCTTTTGCTTTCGGGAACCAATTTTTAATCCGTTTAATAATATTCATCACCCGCATATTATCTACATCCTATTTGATTAAGTAAGGCTAAATGCTGCTGTACTGGCGCTAAAGTATTGGCTGTAATCATGCCACTGGCTGCGACTGCTGGCAGTCCAATTCCGGGAAATGTCGAATCTCCACAGCAATATAGTCCCGGTAACGGCGTTCCTGGCCCAGGAAACAATCCAACGCCAGCCCGAATAGCTGGGCCATAACTCCCGCGATGACGACGCAAAAACCATTCATGGGTTAAAGGGGTTCCCACCAGCCTCACCTCACACCGTTGACGAATATCGGGGATAATTCGTTCTAATGCCTGCCACATCACGGCTGAACGTTGTTGCTTTTGCTGAAGATACTCCGGGCTGCGGCGGTTCATCCCTTGCCATAAATCATAGGGTTCATTACCGGGGGTATAAACATGAATGGCGTGTTTTCCGGCAGGGGCTAAACTGGGGTCTAATACAGAAGGAATGGAGACTAACACCAGGTTTTGAGGGGCGCTTACCCCTTGAGTCCAGTCGTTGACGACAATATAATGACAAGCTAAATCGGAGGGTAAATTCGCCCCATCAATCCCTAAATGCAAATGCATAAAACTCTCACATTCCGGGGTAGATTGTCGTTGAGTCCGCCATTGGGGAGAAACAGCACCTTTAGGTAATAACTTCAGTGTATCCCAAACCGAGGCATTAGAAATGACGGCAACAGCGGCTTTAATCATACTTCCATCTCGTAACTGTACCCCAACCGCCCGATTATTCTTAACTCGGACTTGTTCAACATGGGCATTTAGTCTGATATGTCCCCCCTGTCGTTTGAGTCCCCGCACCAACGCCTCAACCAGCGCTGCACTGCCTCCGACTGGATAATCTAATGTTACTCCCGGACGATACCAGTCCGCGAACATAAACGCCACTTCTGCGGCGCTAATGCCATCCGCCCCAACTCCCGCTAATAAAAAACAGAGTAAATCTAACCAGTTGCGAATAAATGGATCTTGAATCACTTTATCCATAATCCGGTTAAACGGGCCAGTTAATTGAAACACATTCAAAGCGTGTTGCAGCAATGCCGGGGCAAATGGTGCCATTGTCAATACTGCCCCTAAATCAAACCGCACCGCAGCGGGAGGTAAAGCAATTGCAGCCTGTTTTAACGGTTGCATCACTTGTTGCAGTTGTCGCCATTCTTGCACCGCTGAGTTACCCCGCAGTTGGGCTAAAATCTGACAAAATTGATCGGCTCCAACAGTGGTGTTAAAATCGGCTTCAGGTAAACGACAACCCCAAGTATCATAAGTTTTACAGGGGAGTTCTTCCCCCAGTGCATCTAAAACCTGTCGCAGGGGATTGGCAGAAGGGCTATAGGATAATCCAGAATACAACGACGGCCCAGAATCAAACCGAAAACCATTGCGTTCAAACCCGTGGGCTGCCCCACCGGGGATAGAGTGGCTTTCACAAATAGTAACTTGATAGCCATATTTTGCCAGTAATGCCCCACAGCATAATCCACCAATTCCACTTCCTATAATGACGATATCTTGGGTTGATTCGGCTTGCTTCACTTGCTCATCCTGATTACACTACGACATCTACTTTGAAATTATACTTTGATCAACAAGGGAACAAAAAACGCTGATAAAATAGGAAAAATGAAGACAACCGTTAAAACACGAAATCCGATGAAAAAATCCTTCACTACATTATTGACTTCTGGGATGTTTGTCTTAATGGCAACTTTTTTAATCACAATAGTTAGTTTTTATGGATTATTTAAACCTGTTTTAGCTCAACCTTTTTCTCCTAATACAATGGGCGCTTTATTTTCATTTTCCGGTAATCGACCTGATAATTTAGGGATTAAAAATGGACATTTAAGCTCTTGTCCTGAGTCTCCTAATTGTGTTTCAAGTGAAAGCTTAGATACAGACCATAAAATTGAACCCTTGAGTGCTAAAGGAACGGAAGAAGAGATATTTGATCAGCTGAAAATGGTGATTGAAACAATGGATAATGCCGAAATTATTATAGAAAATAATCCCTATCTTTATGCAGAATTTACCACTCCTATATTGGGATTTGTCGATGATGTCGAATTTTATCTCGATGGGGAACAGGATATAATTCAAGTACGTTCAGCTTCTCGTTTGGGAGAATCCGATCTCGGGGTTAATCGTCGCCGCGTGGAAACAATTCGGGTCATGTTTGAATCCTTATCTTAAAGTGATTTAAGATGAAGCTGTTGCTTCAGAACTCGTTTTTGGCCAGAGATAAATTCCGCCGGAAATCAGGGTTAAAGCAACAGAAATCCAGAATAAAATTAAAGTGGGTAATTCCCAGACGGCCGGTATTGGCGCAATTAAAAAACAAATCGCCAAAATTTGAACCACAGTCTTCAATTTACCCCAAATATTCGCCCCGGAAATCTTAGTCTGATTGACTCGCCATCCAGCAACGGTTAATTCTCGGGCTAAAATCAGAAAAACTCCCCAAGCGGGAATCTTTCCCAGTTCAATTAAAGCCAGCAACGGGGCTAACACTAATAATTTATCAACCAGCGGATCAAGGAATTTACCCAGATCGGTGACTTGATTGAGTTTTCGCGCCAGATAGCCATCCAACCAGTCTGTCGCAGCTGCGATCGCAAACAAAATTACACTGATCCAACAACGCTGAGGGTTGGGATCATGTAAAAGGTACAGCAAAAAAGGAACAACAGAAAGACGAGAAAAGGTAATGAAGTTGGGTAAGTTCATGGTCACACTTTTATGGCGCGATCGCGCTTCAGGAGAGAATTGCTTTCAGGTAGAATTTGTCCAGGTATGCTAATATCCTCAGAAATTGCAATCTTTAATCGTGAGTCCATCTTAAAATGTGACTCATTGATTTATTGTAAAGTGAACTTTTACTGGGGTTGCAATCGTCAATATCCTTAGTTTGTTCGGTGTTGTTTTCCTCACCCATGACCCCAGCCTGTGGAACAGATCACGCCTAATAGTTGCCTGATGTCCCTTTAGATAATGTTATCCCAGTACGAAGAGTTAAAACAATGATGAAATCATTAATTCGTGTCGGCGTGGTGCTAGGACTGTTAAGTAGTCATTTATTTCTTAGCCCCAGTATACCCTCTCGTTTTCTCGGTTCGTCTTTCCTGGGCACGCCGCCGGCGATCGCCTTGACTGAAGCGGAGATCTTAGAGAAATTAAATTCTGTGCCTGTGTTTACTGTCACTGACACCAATGGTGCACCACTGGTTGCCAATGTTCCTCAAGAGGGAAGTGAAGCTTCATCGGTGGCAGGAGTGTTTATTAGCCGTCAGGATGCTGTAAATTTCGTCAATAACTTGAAGCAAAATAATCCAGATCTCGCTTCAGCCGTCCAGGTGACAGCCGTTTCCCTAGGGGAAGTTTATCAAATGAGTCAGAAGGCTCGCAATAACCCAGATGACCTTCAATTTGCCTATGTGCCGGTGCAACAACAGGTTAATTCTGCTAAAACCCTATTAAATCAAGCAGAGTTTCAGGGAGTGCCTTTGTTTATTGCGCGCCAAAGTACTGAAGAAGGGGGATACTTAACCATTCAACGAGGCGAGAGTCAAATTATCCCAACATTTTTCAGTAAAGAAGATTTAGAAGGAATGCTGGAAAACTTTAAAACTCAGCAACCTGACTTAATTCAGTCAGTTGAAATTGAGGTGGTTTCCTTAGAAGGTTTGCTAGAAGCATTAAAGACAGATGATAATCAGTTTTTTAACCGCATTGTCTTAATTCCACCTCGCGAAACTGTTGAATTCCTCCGGGATCAACAACCGAATAATTAATTGAGAGTGGGAGTCATGGGGAAGTTGGCAGGTGTGGGGAAGAAAATTATCCTTCTTCTACACCAACCCTCCTCTAACAACAAATGACAAATCACCAAATTCAGGGAACAGAACTCTGGCAATGGTATCAGCAGGCAGTGGCAGCGGCTAGGGCGGCTGATATAGCTCGTTTTGAGGTAGACCTGTTTTTACGAGAACTGTCCGATGTAGACCCCTTAGCGTTGCGCTTAGAGCTGTACAAATCTGACTCAATGATTCAACTCAAGCAGCCTTGGTCTACCATTACCCAGCTTTGGGAACAAAGGCTGCAACATCGAGTTCCGATTCAGTATCTCGTTGGCAATGCTCACTGGCGTTATTTTACCCTGAAAGTAGCGCCAGGAGTCTTAATTCCTCGACCGGAGACGGAGTTAATCATAGAAATTGCAGCCTCAGCCACAAAAGTCAATCCCAACTTACAACAAGGACATTGGGCTGATTTGGGGACGGGAAGCGGAGCGATCGCCTTAGGATTAGCAGAAGTATTTCCTCAAGCGACCCTTCATGCTGTTGATTGTAGTACCGATGCGCGAGCGATCGCAATCAGTAATGGGACTCAGTTGAATCTAAAAAAAAGAATTCACTTCTATTTAGGTTCATGGTGGCAACCGTTAACAGAGTTACAAGGACAGTTTAGCGGTATGGTGTCTAATCCTCCCTATATCCCGAGTCCAATGATTCCGACTCTACAACCCGAAGTCGCTTTACATGAACCCCATTTAGCCTTAGATGGCGGCATAGACGGATTAGACTCTATTCGTCACCTGATTCAAACTGCACCCCTTTATTTACAATCTGGAGGGGTTTGGTTAATCGAAATGATGGCAGGACAAGGGGAACAAGTGGTAGATTTACTGCATCAACAAGGAAGTTATACCCAAATTCAGATCATTTCTGATTTAGCGGGACTAGATCGATTTGTGTTAGCGTACAAAAAATGAAAGGTTCTATTGATCAACTGGTGTTAGCCGCCACATCCGGACAAACTATTATTAGCTTTCCCACAGACACAGTCCCAGCCTTAGCCGTCCGTCCAGACAAAGCGGAACTAATTTTTCAAGTTAAACAACGTTCAACCCGTAAACCTTTAATTTTAATGGGGGCAACTCCAGAATCTCTCTGGCCTTATGTTAAGGGAACAACTGAAGAGATGCAAATTTGGCAACAAGTTGCGCAACAATATTGGCCGGGGGCATTAACATTAGTTTTACCCGCCTCAGAAAAAGTTCCCCATGCCATCAACCCCACCGATCCTACAACCCTGGGCATTCGGGTACCTGATTGTGAACTCACCCGCAATATTTTACAGCAAACTGGCCCCATGGCAACCACTAGCGCTAATTTATCGGGTCAGTCTCCCCTACTAAAAATGACAGAGATTGAAGCTCAGTTCCCCAAAGTGTTAACTTTAGAATCAACTCAACCTGTATTGACTCAAACTCCATCAGCCATTCCTTCCACCGTGGTTCAATGGCAACATCACAGTCAGTGGAACATCTTACGTCAGGGAGCAGTCAAGCTAGAATCTGAATCATCTATATCAAACGGGATGTGAATCAGCAGATGGGCGCAACAGAATTTGTGTATTTAGCGGTAGGTTTAGGACTGGGTTTTGCCAGTCGATTTTTGAGTCGGCAATCCGAGTCTCCCACAATTGACACTTTACCAGAAACCCGTGTCGATCATACTGACCAACAACAACAACTGATCGGACTTTCAAAGCAACTTCAGCAAACTCAGTTAGCTTATAAAATGGCAGCAGAAATGAGCCAATTTAAAGCTGGGTTTTTAGCACGAACGTCTCATGAACTCCGTTCCCCAATTAATAGTATGATTGGAACCATACAATTGATTTTAGCGGATTTATGTGAAAGTCCAGAAGAAGAACGAGAATTCTTACAACAGGCTTATGATTCGGCTTTGAAAATGGTCGGTGTTTTAGATGAAATTCTTCAAGTGGCTAAAACGGATCATGGTACAGAACAGCTTCAATTAAAACCATTACAATTAGCTAAAGTGTTTGAAGAGTTAAAACAGCTCACTCATTTACAAGCCGCTAACCGCAGTATTCGTCTGCATATTGAAACACCACGTCCGAATATTTATGTAATTGCAGATGCCCCCAGATTACGACAGGTTTTAGTTAGTTTAGTGGATACTGCGATCGCCCAAATGGAACAAGGGGGAGTGAAAGTATCTGTCAGGGATGAACCTCAATCGAAATATATTCATATTTGGATTGACGATCAACGTCCTGTGAGTGGTTGGAGTGAGTCATGGGATTTAATTCAATCGACTTTATCCGCCAGTCATGAACAAAAAGCTATAGAAAAAACGGATGATAGATTTCAAGAAGAAGTTCAACTTTCTCCCGGAATGAGACTATTAATGAACCAAACTTTACTGAATTCAATGAATGGAAATTTGGAAGTTTTAGCAGTTCCAACTGAAACAGAAGCATCACAATTTACCCGAACTCAATGTTCTATTCCCTTAGCAACTTCACCCATACCTAAACTCTAAAGAGGTTATTGTCAAATAGTTATCTGAGGATTGATCTATCCAGATTAGGGAACAGGGAACGGGGAACAGAATTAGACATTTTGGAATTTTTACATAAGTTGAGGTTTTTCACAAATCATTTCTTATTGCTATATCAATATCAATTTAATAATTAACGATCAATATCCAATCATGACTATTCTATTGTGCCATAGCTGACTACCGTTTCAGGATTTGAGCAGACTTTTCAGTCGTAAGATAGAAATTGATTCATCACCCATGAAAAAGGCTCAAGATTCAGTTACCATGAGACAAAAACCATTTGTTTAAGTCAAGTAAGGAATAAATACTTATGGCTGTTAAAGACGACAAACCCAGGTTTCCTGGAAATATCCCCATTGGAAGTCTATTGTTTTGGTTAGGTGGCTTGCTGCTAATTGTCAATATTTTCCTCCCCGGTTTATCGGGTAATAATATCCCTCAAGTGCCCTATAGCTTATTTATCGACCAAGTTGAAGATGGTAACGTCACTCAAGTTTATATTGGTCAAGACCAAATTCGCTATCAACTGAAAAACGAAGATGGTACAGACCAACCGGGGCAAATTTTATCAACCACGCCGATTTTTGACCTTGATTTACCCAAACGTCTCGAAGATAAAGGGGTTCAATTTGCCGCTTCTCCTCCTCCCCGCAACACTTGGTTTACCACCCTGTTAAGTTGGGTGATTCCACCGTTAATTTTTGTAGGAATTTGGATTGGTGTGGGTCGTTTTCTGCAAGGTCGCGGCGGTGGGTTTGGCGGCCCTCAGGGGGCACTTTCCATTAGCAAAAGTCGGGCAAAAGTGTACGTAGAAAATGAATCGACAAAAGTGACCTTTAATGATGTTGCGGGTGTTGAAGAAGCCAAAGCCGAACTAGAAGAAGTGGTAGAATTCCTCAAAGAACCCCAACGCTACACAAAAATTGGGGCGCGTATTCCCCGAGGTGTATTACTAGTTGGGCCGCCTGGGACCGGGAAAACCCTATTGGCTAAAGCCGTTGCCGGAGAAGCAGGGGTGGCTTTCTTTAGTATTTCGGGTTCAGAATTTGTAGAATTGTTTGTCGGGGCTGGGGCTGCCCGTGTCCGGGACTTATTTGAACAAGCCAAGAAAAAAGCCCCCTGTATTATCTTTATTGATGAGTTAGACGCCATTGGTAAATCTCGGGCTGGGAATGGGTTTTATGGCGGTAATGACGAACGAGAACAAACCCTCAACCAGTTACTGACCGAAATGGATGGGTTTGCCGCCGGAGACTCAACGGTAATCGTATTAGCTGCCACTAACCGCCCGGAAAGCTTAGATGCGGCGTTATTACGTCCGGGACGGTTTGACCGTCAAGTATTGGTAGACCGACCCGATTTATCAGGACGCTTAGAAATTCTGGATATTTATGCCCAGAAGGTGAAATTGGATGTCAATGTTGATTTAACAGCCGTTGCGACTCGGACTCCTGGATTTTCTGGGGCAGATTTAGCCAACTTAGTGAATGAAGCGGCATTGCTGGCTGCCCGTAATAAACGGGAAACGGTTTCTCAAGCTGACTTTTCCGAGGCGATTGAACGGGTTGTAGCCGGGTTAGAGAAGAAAAGCCGTGTCCTCAATGAGAAAGAAAAGACTATTGTTGCTTATCACGAAGTCGGTCATGCCTTGGTAGGGGCAGCGATGGGGGCACCGGAAAAAATTGCTAAGATTTCAATCGTCCCCCGTGGCATGGCTGCATTAGGATATACTTTACAACTACCGACAGAAGACCGTTTTTTACTCAGTGCCGAAGAAATTCAAGCTGAAATTGCAACCCTGTTGGGAGGACGTTCAGCCGAAGAAATTGTGTTTGGCAGCATTACGACAGGGGCGGCGAATGACTTGCAACGGGCGACCGATTTAGCAGAAAGAATGGTAACTATGTACGGTATGAGTCAAGTATTGGGGCCGCTGGCTTATGAAAAAGGTCAACAAAATAGCTTCCTTGGTGATAATATGATGATGAATCCCCGCCGTAATGTTAGCGATGAAACCGCTAAGGCAATCGATCACGAAGTGAAGGAGATTGTAGAAAAAGCACATCAAAAAGCTTTGAATCTCCTCAAGACTCATCGGGATTTATTGGAAGAAATTGCTCAAAAAATTCTTGACAAAGAGGTGATTGAAGGGCAGGAATTACAAAGTCTGTTAAATCAGGTTAAATCTGAAAAGCCGACTCCTGAACCTTCTTTAAATTAGAGTGGTGCTTAAATCTGCTATCTCTGCGGTCGGATATTTTCCTAATCTTACTACCAAGGTAAGCTGTTGATAGAGAGGCGTTGATTCATCCCTCACGTAGAGACGCTACATATAACGTCTCTATAAAATATCAACTCTGCGATCAAGATCGTTATCATAAAAGTAAACAGAAACACTGACATCCGATCAGAAGGTAGTCAGTATTAAAGTTAACCCTGGATGATATTTTATGCGATCGCGATCCACTCGAGAAGGCTCTGTCGGATTATTAGCCATTCTAGGACTTGGTATATTTGCCATGGTATTGTTCTGGCTACGAGGCATCCGCCTTGCTGGTCAAACCTATCAAATTATAGTCACTTTTCCGAGTGCAGCGGGAATGCAGGTAGGGACTCCTGTGCGTTATCGCGGGGTGAAAATTGGCCGTGTGATCGAGATTGAACCCGGGACTAATCAGGTTGATGTGATCTTAGAAATCTCTCCCCCTGACTTAGTGATGCCAAGTAATGTTGTGGTGCAAGCCAGTCAAGCTGGGTTACTCAGTGAAGGATTTGTTGATATTTTTCCCCAGGGAGAGTTACCCGAAAACCTAACAGATATTAATCCCCTCAGTCCAGATTGTCCTGAAGTAGTTCTCTGTAATAATTCTCGCCTACAAGGAAACCCTGGGGTAGGTCTAGAAACCCTAATTGAATCAATGGTTGAGTTTAGTGAAATATATGCTAATCCCGACTTTTTTAATAACGTAAATGGTGCGGCAGCAGAGGTAGCGGTGCTAGCGAAAGAAGCCACAATACTGGCAGCAAAAATGTCTAAATTAGTGGATCAGGCTCAAGTCGAACTCAATGGTTTAAGCCAGTCTATCGATCAAGGAATTAATACCTTTTCCACTGAACTGAACACCATGTCTACCACCCTTCAAAAGTCTACCAATGATGTGGTTCAAGCGACTGTGGTTTCAGCTCGTTCTGTAGAAGAAGCCGCCAGTGAAATTATTGTCATTAGTCAACAAATTAATCAGTTGATTGCCAATAACCGAAGCACTTTAGTAACGACATTAAATAACATTAATCAAACCACAGCAGAACTCAATACTATTGTCAATAATCTTAGCCCTATTGTTGGTAAAGTTGAGCAAGGCAATTTAATTGAGAACCTAGAAATGCTGTCTAAAAATGCGGTAGAAGCCTCAGAAAACTTAAGAGATTTAACCCAAGCTGTTAATGCACCAGAAAATCTGATTTTACTGCAAGAAACAATTGACTCTGCCCGCTCTACCTTACAAAATTTAGAGAAAATAACGACAGATATTGATGATTTTACAGGAGATCCCAAACTTCGAGAAAATTTAAAAAATATTATTAATGGATTAGGTAATATCCTGACTTCCACTCAAGCATTAGAACAACAAACCGCCATTGCTGAAGCCACTACACCCTTATCAGAAATTGTTCAGCTTTCCAGTACAACCTATCAAATTCAGCCTTCCACTCAGTTTAAGTCCTTAACCGTTGAAACAGACAAGGTGAAACCCGAAAGATAATCCGAGTAGGGAATGAAACACAAAGACACAAAGATTTCTCTCTGTGTCTAGTGGGGTTTCTATTTGATATACTATACTGAGTTTTATCTATGCCGGACGAACCTGTACTTTTTGCTGTAGCAATTGACGAATTGAAGCTTTTTCAATTAATCCTAAAATCATTCCTTCCCGCACGACTGGAATTGCACTGATTTGTTCTTTTTCCAATAAAGTAATCACGTCTAACAGTGATTGTTCTGCATCCACTGTCATTAATTCATTAATCGGTTCAACCAGTTCTTTCACAGTAACAAGCGGCCACTGAGAAGTAGGAATCTCTCTCATTTGATTAACCATTAATTGCCCTACCCATTGTCCTTGAGAATTAGTAACAAAAACCCGATTAATTGCTTCATGACCAATCAGATATTCATTGGCTAATTCCCGTAAAGATAACGCTTCAGAAACAATCGGACTATCAGGGGTAATGGCATCTGCCGCAGTCCATTGAGATAATTTATCTCGCAGCTTCGCATCAAAGGCTAATGCCCCAGCATTTTGCAATAGGAACCAACCAATTAAAATAGTCCAAATATTAGGGAAACTACCATTGAGGAATACAGGTAATAAGCCGATAGAAATTCCTAACCAACCAATACCTTGACCAACACGACTGGCAAATAAAACCCCTTTGTGAGGATTTCCGGTCAGTTTCCACACCGCAGCTTTGAGGACATTTCCACCATCTAAGGGTAGACCAGGAATTAGGTTAAATGCGGCTAAAGCGAGGTTAATATAGGCCAGTAAATTAACCACTGCACCCATTGAACCGTTGACGATATTACTGGCTGCTAAGGCACTAAAGGCGGCAAACAACACTAAACTCACAGCCGGCCCTGCAATGGCAATGGAAAACGCGCCTGAGGGGGTTTTTGCTTCTTTATCAAGGCTGGCTAACCCGCCGAATAAAAACAGGGTAATGGATTTAACATCAATTCCTTGCCGGATAGCGACAAAACTATGCCCCAATTCGTGGGCCAGAACAGAGGCAAATAAGAGTAATGAGGCAACAAGCCCGAGGCTGAATGCACCGATAACTCCTAACTGAGGAAATTGAGCGCCTAAACTGCCACCATAGTTAATTGTCATTAACCCTAAGACAATAAACCAGGATACATTTACAAAAAATGGGATACCAAATAAGTTACCCACACGAATTGAGCCATTCATTTTGGCTACCTCCGACGTTAATTCAATCAAAGCCAACTTTATTTGTTGCTTTGTTCTCATTGTAACGATGTGTAAATAATAGCGGCAATGTCAAATATACCGTGTGTACCGTCCATCACAGTTCGGTTTTCGTGGGTAACATATTAAAAAAACACCTGTTAGCATCACAGGTGCTGTTGTAAAAATTAACTTCAAATCGATGTGCTGTCACCTCAGCACAACTTATGAATTAATAGCAGCCATAACCACCGTAGTAGGAAGCATTGTAGTAGCGAGGACGATAGCTATAATAGCGACGACGACCGTAGTAACTATTACCATAGCTGGCTTTACGGTAACCATAGCCATAACCATAGCCATAGCCACGATAATAGCCATGACCACCATTAACAGTGGAAGACTCCTCAGTTGTAATTTCAGTGAATAGGTTTTGAGTTTTGTCCTGTGCCATTGAAAGACTCCTCTAATTTAAGAACGGATAAACAACAATAGCGATGCATCATAGGGTTGAGTCAAACTGGATATGATAGTCACTGGTAGCGATTTTTAGCTACAACAAGTGATGATAACTGTGCTGGGATATCCCAGCACAATTTAGGCATTAGTAGCAGCCATAACCACCGTAGTAGGAAGTGTTGTAGTAACGAGGACGGTAGCTATAGTAGCGAGAACGACCATAGTAGCTATTACCATAGCTGGCTTTACGGTAGCCACCATAGCCGTAGTTACGATAGCCGCCATAATAACCATGACCGCCATTAACAGTGGAGGATTCTTCGGTTGTGATTTCAGTGAATAGGTTTTGAGTTTTATCTTGTGCCATTAGATTAGTTCTCTCAGTTTGAAAAATGTACAACAACAGCCATGCATTACATGGTTGATTGAGTGAATTAACTTCCCTCCGCTAAAAAATGTGAGGGATTTCAGAATTAGTTCTGATGTTCTTTATTTCTAGAAGATAATCTGGTTTTCCGGACATTTTATGAACTTAAATATGGAATCTATAAATATAGTATTTAAGTCAATTTTAGTCTTGTATCCAGGTGCTTAACTCTATCTAGATGATTGAGCAAAAGTTGAGTTCTGACTTGAAAATAAGACAGTCAAACTTTGCTTAAAAGAGCAAGACAGAACTCTGAAAGAGCTCAATATCACTCCTCTGAATGCTTTACCTATTTGATATTATTATTCTCAACAGCAGCAATGAATCAGGACGTTTTTGACTACTATAAATTTGAATTTTACCTAAACAGGTTGAACTTTAAAAGGGTAAAGGAAGCGGTTATGTCGCTTAAATGAGTGACAAACCCGCCAGCCCTATTCGAGTAATTATTCCTGACTATTACTTACGTCATTACAGTATTTATCTAGACAACTCCGGAGAGATTTTGCATCAAATATGATGGGTAGAAAATGAATACTCTTAACCTCCCGAAAATAAAACAAAATGGGAATCGGAGACCAAAAAATTTCCCAGTTTAACCAGTCTTGATAAGGAAAACGCCGGATTAATTGTCCGGAGCGATAAACATCCAAATCTGTGGGGGTAAACTTTAGGCGAATAGTTACGGTTTGGAATAGAAGAAATACGCCAAATAAACCAATAATTAATGCCAGCCATTGTTGGAAGAAAAGCACGGGAATGGCGGCTAATACGAGGATAATGGGAATAGCATAACTCGGTGCGAGTTCTACTGTTTCTAGAGATGAAGTCGTTGATGGTGTGGTCGTCATTTGGAGTAATATTAATGAATTAAATGGAGTGCGACTGACATCTCTGTCAGTTTTGCTGTTCATTAATGTTACCAAACCCCCAAATCTTCACGCTTGTCTCGGTTTGTATCCAGAAGTTCTAGGCTTCAACGCCGCTTCTTTATAAGATGGCACCGCCTGTGCCTTGGAACATTAACCAGGATAAAAAGAAATCCAGAACAAAAATTGAGAGTAACGCCGTTACCACTGCGGTTGTGGTCGATTGGCCTACCCCTTTGGCTCCTCCAGTAGTGGTCAGTCCCCAACTGGTACCAATCACAGCAATCACCCCACCAAATATAAACGACTTAATTTCTCCACTACATACATCCCAAACGCTCATAAAATTCCGGACAGAATCTAAAAAAACTGAGTAAGAGACTTCGTATAAATTATTGGCAATTAACATTCCTCCGGCTAAACCCGTTACCAGACAAATGATGGTGAGTAAAGGTAGCATCAGACAACAGGCAATGACCCGAGGAATCACTAAGTAATCTACCGGGTCTGTTTTCAGCATATACAAGGCATCAATTTGTTCTGTCACTTGCATGGTGCCAAGTTCGGCGGCAAATGCAGAACACACTCGTCCCGCAACAATCACAGAAGTTAATACAGGGCTAAGTTCTCGCGCTAAAGACAATGCCAGTACCCCACCGACAAAGTTAACAGCCCCTAAGCTGAGAAATTCCCGTGCGACTTGAATAGTAAAGACCATACCAACGAAGCTGGCAGTTAACAGAGCAATCAACAAGGATTCTGGGCCGACGGCAACCATTTGCTCGAGGGTATTACGGCGATGAATTTTACCCTGGACTAAATGAACCAAGACCTGTCCGCCTAACAAGATAGCAGCGGTAAATCGTCGGCTCCACTTTCTAAAGCTCGTTTGAGTGAAGGGTTTTTTCAAGGCAATCGTCCAGATGAGACAACAAAAAAAAGTACAAGCTTATCTACAAATCTTAAATAACATTTTTGAACATTGATTTAAGATTGCTCACAGATGAGTAAAAACTGAGCGATCGCTTCTATCTTAGAAGTTGATGCATCAAAGCTATATTTCTGCTCTAAGTAGATCCACTTTATTTTAAACCATTCCGATGAGTATTTTTTCTGATTTCTTGCGCTCGTTACTGCTGACGATGATTCTCAGCTTTATTACTCCGATTTTTCTCTTACTCGGGGGATTGATTAGTTTTATATTAATCGGTCATTTGCCCCAATTGGCGGCGTTGGGTCAGGTTTGTAGTCACCAAATTTTACAATTTCTGGCTGTTTTTGGTCGCGGAAGCCCCCTCGAAGGGTGTTTTATTATTGGGATTACTTGCAGTTTTGTAGGTGCTTTATTTGATACTTACGCCTCTTATAGCAGCCCTAAATAACTCCTCAACACTCTAGGCTATCTTATAGACAACGTGTTTTTGTCCTTGTTTTTTAGATACTCTTAGGATTTTTTGGCGACGAGGTTATCGTCTTAATTAGATAAATTCTCTATTGTTGCTCGGTCTAATTGTAGAAATTTTTCAATTGGGCGATTATCCCAGATCTGTGCCTCAATAAAGCGGTCGTAACGCCATGATTCCTCAGATTTCCAGCGATTCCCAGGTAATCCGTAAGTTTGAACAATCTTAGTTATTTCATCTCGGGTAAAAACTTGACTGTGAAATGATTTTAAATAAGGTTTACCTCTTGTTGTCCGAGGAATATTAAAGCTAGCCATACTGTCGGGATAGGTAAAGGAAATTATATCACTATCGAATATTGACAAAGGAATCTTTAACTTGAGAGGATGAGCTGAGGAAAAAAAGCCACCTTTTTGAAATAAATCATCATGTTCTCCTAAAACAAAATAGAGAGGATGCTGAAGATATGGTTTTTTCCCTTTTTTAACACATTCATTATAAAGCCATGCTTCAACTTCACGCCGTTCTTTAAGATATCCAGAATGCAGCCATGTTCTTTGTCCTGATTCAAATAAACGGGTTAATATGGCTTGTGCTTCGGCATCAGTAGAGTTACAAATATTCTTGAGCGGAATATTTCTTTTCTCGTAGTAGTGAGTTAAATAATTAGGAATACTGTACATTTTATATCACTTTGTGAGCTAAAAACAATGGGAGGTTTGATAATTACCACGGTGTGCCAATCACTGTAAATCCTGCCCAATAATAAGGATGAGACAGGTCTTCATTTTCTAACTCTGTGAATTCTGGCGGTAATGCAATGGTGCGTTCATTCGTAATTAATTGATTATTCTCTATTCTGACCCGACCTTGAATCATCTCAAGTTGTGCTTGTCGTAACGCAGCGGCTTTAATGGAGGTTTGTTTCAAATCAGTATAAAATTGGCTCATTAAGGCTAAAGTGCCTTGATCGTCAACATACCATAAACTAGCGATCGCGGATTTTACTCCAGATTGCAAGGCTAACCCAGCAAATCCTAATTCGGCTTCTCGATTGCCAATGGCGGTTCGGCAAGCACTGAGAACGAGTAATTCAACCGGGGGATTTCCCCAGTTTAATAAGGGGAGTTGAGTCAGAGATAGTTTTTGATCCCATAATTGAATATAGGAATTATCTGATGTACCCCCTTGAAAGTCGGCATGAGTCGCTAAATGAACTAGAGAAAAGTTACTTTCCTGGCGCTTATTTTTGAGGTTTAAGAATGTAAATGCTTCGTTTAAAAAGGATTGACCTTGCCACAATTGCAGAATAGTATTGGCTTCTATAGGAACAGCCGGTAATGGGTTTTGTTCTTCAAAGGTACTGGCTCCCATCACTAAAATTTTAGCATTTTTTAAATTAGAATGCTCCGTATTGATTAAGCTCATACTGGGAATCAAACTAGAATTATATTTCTCTGTTAAAAAGCGCTCACCATCCCATAATGCTCCGACGGGAAAACTACGAAATCCGGTATCTAAAGAAAATAATAGGGTAGTGATTCCTTGTTGTTCTAAGTCGGCTTCTATTGGGCGAATTATCCAGTCATAGAGTTGTTGTGCGGGGGGTTGATAAGTCTTTTGAGTCCGAATACGAGAACGGATTAAGTTGACTTGAAATTGACGCAGGGTTAATAAGAGTTGTTCGCGGTTGGCTTCAGGAATACTATAGCGTTTGGGAGGAGCTGAAGAGGATAAAACTATCAATTCTAATTGTTTTTCGCGGCTGACTACGTAGATAACTGCATATTTTTCAGTGGTTTTTGCTTCTACTTGTTTCAATATTTTTTGAATTTGTTCGCGATCGCGCACTTCAGATTCTATGCCGAAATATTCTTCAAATTCCCGATTTCGAGATTGTTCTAGTTGCAGTAAAGTTAAATCTATATTTTCACCCTGAAAGGCAACATCATTAGTATCTAATAGTTGACTGCCAGATAGTCTTAATTCTGCACTATCTTCAATTTTGAGAGTGATTCCGGTTTCATCAATCGGATTTTCTGAGAGAACTTCACTATTAATTTTTGTGGTTAATTCCTCTTCTGTGAAAGGGATTTGTTGTCCTGATGTCATGGCAGTTTGAGAGGAAGAAACATCATCGGTTTCTATGTTGATATTGCTTTGAGTGATAGATTCTGATAAAATAACCGAAGGTGCTATTGTGGTACTTCCCGTGGTTATTGCTGCTGCTGTCCCGTTAATACTGGCGTTGCCGACTTGAAACGGTTGTATTGGGGAGGTTAATTCACCTCCGGCGTGACGAATAATAATTGAACCGCCACCGCTTGGACTCGCTGTGGAGATACTGGCGTTTCCGGTGGGTGAAAAAGGTGTTGGGAAGGTATTAGTGGCGCGGAAAAATCGTCCGGTAGATTCCACGGTCACATTTCCACCGCTACCGTTACTGCCACCTTCAGCATTGATGTAGCCGACTTCCACATCTCCAACGGGATCGAGAATAATATTTCCGCCATCGCCGACCAGACCGCTAGCGTCTATATTGCCAGCAGTAATTGCGGTTTCAGCGATAATTGTAATTTCGCCGCCTGTTGTCCCGGAAGCGGAGAGATTTCCAGTTGTAATCGCTCCACTATTGCTATTTACGATAATATCACCCCCTGGGGTAATATTGTCGGCTGTATTTAAATTGGCTGTATTGATTTGTTCGTTAGCAATAATGGCGATATTACCATCACTGATAACAGTATCATTGAGATTGACGGAGGTATTGGCATCAATATTTAAGCCAGCAGTACCGACAGTTAAGGCGGCATTATTGGTGACGGTTTCAGCATTGATATTTAAGCCTTGGGGTGGCAGCAAATTCCCCACACCATTGAGGTCAACCGCTGCAGTTCCGGCTGTTAAAGTCAAAATGTTGTTACCTGTCGTATCGTTAATGGCATTATCGAAGCGAATCACTCCACTACTGTTACCCCCGGCAGTATTGAGAATAACAGAGTTTTCCAATTGAACGGCTGAGTTGAAATTCAGATCACTTCCTTGTCCGGTTGTTGCTGAAGTGTTGATATTTCCCCGTAATATTATATTATTTTGTGCCGTATTGAGTTGTAAGGTTCCGGCTTGAGAAAATGGAGAAGGGGAAGTCGTACTGGCATCAATCTCTCCTAAGATCAGATTACCGACTGCATTTAAAATAATCTCGCCGCCATTGTCTGTGGTTGAACGAGTCGTTAAAGTTCCTAAGCTGGTGTCAATATTGCCATTAACACTGGTTAAGTTAATTGTTCCAGCCGGATTATTGATATTACGGGTAGTGATATTTTGATTGGCTGTAATATCGAGAGTACTGGGACTGACTAAAGTTAGAGTTTCTCCCAGATTAATATTTTCAATCGCATTAAATCTGACATCTCCATTTACAGTGATATCGCTATTGCTATTAATCTGGCTAGCAGTAATATTTAACCCAGTCAACGGTAGTAAATTTCCCACTGTATTTTGTAAGTTAACAATTCCGCTTCCGGCATCTATCGTCAGGAAATTATTCCCATTAATCGGTTGGTTAAAGCTAACATTGCCACTTCCAGCATTTCCGGCTGTCCGAATAACAGTCGGTTGAGTCACATTAAAATTTTGATTGACAATTAAATCACTGCCTCGTCCAGCGGTAGCTGAAGCTTCCACATTTCCCGTCAAAGTAATAATTTGATTTGTATTGAGAGATAAAGTTCCGGCGCGGCTTTCGGCATTGGGGGAAGTTGTACTTAAATTAACAGAACCAACAATAATATTTCCGCCGGCATTCAAATTAATCAGACCACCATTTTCTATATTAGAAGCTGTATTTAAAATTCCTGCGCTTGTGTCAATATCGCCATTATTACTATTAAGAGAAATAGTCCGTCCTGGGTTAACTATATTTCCTGTAGAAATAGCTTGATTTGCTTCTAAGTTGAAAGTAGCATCATCAATACCTGTCAAAGTAAATCCGACTGTATTAATATTACCGTTTGCCATTGGCGATACGCCCAAGGGCACGCGACCCGATCGCAACGTTACCGGATCTTGAAATATCGTATCACCTGCTAAGGTAATATTACTACTACTATCTGTTCCCCCAATAATAATATTACTAAAACCATTTTGCAGCAAATTTAATTCTGTTGCAGTTAATTCTAGTGAATTTGTGGTAGCAGTTGAAGTCCCTCCCAAAGTAATAGCCTGGGTTGGGGTAAACGGTTGTAGAGTTAAATCAATATTATTACCCGTAATAGTAGAAGTAAAGTTTAATTCATCAGCCGTTAATATAATGTTATCCGTAATAGTGACAGCATCATTATAAGTTTGACCTAAATTACTCGAAGTTGTTACATCCCCATTTAATTGTAAAGTTCCGCCTGTATCTGTTGTCAGACTAGCGGCAGTCACATTATTATTAAAAATCGTTCTATTCTCACTATTAATATTAAGATTACCGAGTGGTGTTTGATTTCCAACCGTATCATTAAAAGTCACATTACCTGAACCCAAATTTAGAGTTAAATTATTATTATTTGCAGTTGTACCTTCAACACTATTGGTAAAGTTAATATTGCCACCGTTAGTCTCTCCGGTTGTATCAATAACAGTTTCACTTTGATTAAACTGAACAAGACTATTAAAATTAAGATTACCCCCATTTCCAGAAGTTGACGAAGCAGTAATATTACCATTAACAATAATATTGTTATTTTCAGCCTCTAAATTAATATTTCCTGCCGTTGCAATATTCTCAGTTGCAGTCGTACTGGTATCAATATTATTAACCGTAATATCCTCAACTGCATTAATAGTAACCGTCCCACTATTTCCCGTAGTTGAAGTGGTTACTAAAGTTCCTTGACTGTCAACACTACCATCAGTACTATTCATTGTAATATCACCGCCTTGAGTCGTAATATTATTGCTGCGAATATCCTGATTTCCAGTCATTATTACTTCTCCACTCCCAATAGACTCAACTGTTGTATTTTCACCCAGAAAAATACTATTATTATTTTCTGCTTCACTAATTCCCGTTATTTGAATAGCGCCATTATCCGAACGAATTTGACTATTATTAAGACTTGCAATTCCTCGACTATTACTTCCACCTCCACTACTGCCATTTAGAATAACTTCTCCTATTCCATTTGCTGACACTATTGTATTTTCCAATAATAAAATTCCATCATTATTTCCATCTACACCATTACTACTGCCATCTAAATTAATATCACCTTCCGACTCAACTTGACTACTTTCAATTAAAATCCCTTTATTTCCATCTCCCTCAATATTAATGATTCCTTCCGCCGATTGAATTGTCGAATCTAAACGAATAGAAACGCCTTGACTGCGTTCTCCTACATTACTACTTCCATTAATAGTAATATCACCACTGCCTAATGTTTCTACTATTGTATTTTCTAACAATAATATCCCATCGCTATCCTGCCCTAAATTATTATTAGTCCCTTCTAAAACAATAGAACCACTTCCACTTGTAGAAACTAATGCTGAATCTTTAATAAAAATCCCTGGACTGAATTGATTCCCATTTCCAGTTCCATTTAATATGATATTACCATTATTCCCTTGAATACTCCCGGCATCAAAGATTAAAATTCCTTCACTTGCCTCTCCCTCTCCACTAATTCCCGTCAGTGAAATTAAACCATTTCCTGTAGATTCGATTAACGAATTTTGTAAAATAATACCA